>JAQBWG010000175.1 GCA_027625225.1 Chloroflexota bacterium
TCCGGCTGTGGTGCTGGTACACGGGTCTGGTGGTCACGACCGAGACGAGACGATAGGCCCGAACAAGCCATTTCAGGATATCGCCTGGGGGTTGGCATCCAAAGGAATCGCCGTGCTGCGGTACGACAAACGGACGTTTGTTTATCCCCAAGAGCTTGTCGCTCAGATAGAGTCTCTGACTATTTATGACGAAACGATTGACGACGCGAAGGCCGCGGTGGATCTTCTACAGAAAACAGAACGCATTGACGCGAGCCGTCTATTCGTAGCCGGGCATAGTCTCGGCGGGAGCATGGCTCCGGTGATTGCAGTGGAACACGACGGGGTTGCAGGTCTGGTTATTATGGCCGGAGCGAGCAGGCCGTTAGAAGAACTTGTGCTGGAACAGAATCTCTATCTGGCCGCAGTGGATGGCACAATAAGCGCGCAGGAACAGGAGCAAATCGCTCAGGTCGAGGCCCTGGTTGAAAAAATCATGGCCCTGGATTTCGAGCCTGGCGAAACGGTACTCGGTGGTGCGAAAGCATACTGGGAGAGCCTGACGACACTTCGACCGGTCGAGGTGGTCGCAGAGTTATCAATACCTATGTTGGTGTTACAAGGTGGACGGGATTACCAGGTCACGATGGAGGATTTCAACGGTTGGAGGCAGGCCCTTGGAGGACACAGTAACGTGGTGTTCAGGGAGTATCCGTCCTTAAATCATTTGTTCATCCCGGGAACCGGCACGCCGTCACCCCAAGAATACGGCACGCATGGAAGCGTTCTGGAGGACGTTATTCGGGATATCGCTGAGTGGATATATGGGCAGTAAACCCAATAAAGACAAAAACGCCCCACGTAGGCACAAGCCAGGCTCCGCTATGGGTATGGGGGTAGCGATTGGGGTTGGAGTCGGAGCAGCATTGTATGCGGCAACGGGTGAAGTATGGTGGATTGGCGTAGGGGCAGGCGTTGGCGCTGGAATCGGCGCTGCGTTCAGTTCGCGCCGAAGGTAGGATTGGCTTGCCGCTGGAACTGTGATTGTTATAATCCCTGGAACCCTTTGACCGGCCTTTGGGCCGGTCTTGTTATATGGAGCGATATGATTCCCTTAGATTTCGAAAAGTTCACGTTGCCAAACGGCCTGCAGGTCGTTCTTCATGAAGACCACAGCCTGCCGCTTGTGGCGGTAAATCTGTGGTACCACGTTGGTTCAAAGGATGAGCAGCCGGGTAGAACGGGATTTGCCCACCTCTTCGAGCACATTATGTTCGAGGGATCGAAACATCACAACAAGAGCTTCTTCGACCCGCTCCAGAAGGTCGGTGCCAATCTCAACGGGTCTACAACGCCGGACAGGACAAACTACTGGGTGACGCTTCCCTCGGAGTATTTGGAACTTGCCCTGTGGCTAGAGTCCGACCGGATGGGATTCCTGCTCGACGCACTCGACCAGAAGCGGTTCGACGTTCAGCGGGATGTGGTGAAGAACGAGCGGCGACAAAATTACGAGAACCGCCCATACGGGATGGCTCACCTCCTTATGCAGCCGGTGCTCTTTCCAACGCCGCACCCATATAACTGGCCGACCATTGGCACACCTGAAGACCTCGATGCGGCACAGCTGGACGATGTAAAGGACTTTTTTCGCCGGCACTATACGCCGAACAATGCAAGCCTGGCGATTGTGGGTGATATTGATCCGTCAGATGTCCGCCTTCAGGTAGAACGATATTTCGGTGCAATTCCTCCCGCTTCCGCCGTGACCCGTGTCGGACGTATGGATACGCGTTTGCAGAGCGATGTGCAGCTGCATATGCAGGATAATGTGCAGCTTTCGCGTTTATACCTAGCATGGCCAGGGCTACCCGCATTCGACAAAGACCGTCCGGCGAAAGACGTGCTCGGTGCGATACTGGGCGATGGAAAGACTTCCCGCTTGTATCAGCTGCTGGTATACGACAAGCAAGTTGCACGAGACGTGTCTGTGGCCACTGGGGCGATGGAAATCGCGGGTGAGTTTGAAATTTCGGTTACGGCCGCCCAAGGACAAAATCTAGGCGACCTGCAAGCAATCGTCGATGAGGAACTGACCAAGATTCAGGCGAAAGCTCCAACCGAAGAGGAGATTTCGCGCGCACGGACGCGGGTCGAGACACACTACGTGGGTATGCTGGAACGCTTTGGTGGCTTTGGCGGACGGGCCGACCAGTTCAACTACTTCAATGTGTATAAAGGCGACCCGGGGCTTGTGTCCACGATTATGGACCGTTACCGCACGGTCTCCGAGAAAGACGTGCAAAGGGTGGCAAAGTCTCTATTCATGGAACACAGGGTACGATTGGACGTTACTCCCAGGGCCGCACTTCGCGCTTCAAGTCATGAGATAGACAGAACAGTGATGCCGACGGCATCGAAAACCTCTTCTTTTGAACCGCCGATACCTTCTCGACGGACGCTAAGCAACGGGATGGAACTGATGCACCTGGAGCGGCCCGGACTGCCGTTAGTGTCCTTCGGACTGGTCTTGAAGTCGGGGGCTGCAGCCGACCCTGAGCCACAACCCGGACTGACCCACTTCACGGCCAGCATGCTTCAGGAAGGAACCGCGAGTCGAAGCAGTCAAGACATAAGTACGGCCCTAGAGAATCTAGGCAGTCAGCTGGATATCGAGGTGTCGCGAGAATACGTGATGCTGGCGATGGATATGCTGTCTTCAAATTGGACGGCTGCTTTGGAGTTGCTGGGGGATATTGTCATCAATCCATCCTTTCCCTCGAAAGAGTTGGAACGGATAAAGAAAGAACGACTGACTGACCTCAAGCGGATCTCGGACGATCCGACGATGATAGCCGCACGTTCTTCTCGCGCCTTACTTTACGGGGCGAATCACCCGTATGGACATCCGGTGTCAGGAAACGAACGGTCGGTAAGGGCATTCAAACGGGATGACCTGGTGAAGCACGCCAAGAAAACCCTTGTTTCGGATATGGCAACGCTCATTGTGGTGGGACCGGTGTCACTAGACGATGCGGTGAAGCAGGCTGAGACGGTGTTCAGTTCGCTAAAGCGCGGCGGCAAGGCCACCAAATCGATTGAAGTGAAAGTAGAGCCGCTACCAGAAAAGACCACAATGTACCTGGCAGACAAGCGTGGGGCGGCACAGTCAGTCATCTATGCAGGGCACATCACTATACCCCGGCATCATCCCGACTACTTTGCGATGAATCTGTTGAACCTCGTACTCGGCGGACAGTTCTCGGCGCGCCTGAACATGAACCTCCGACAAGACAAAGGTTATAGCTATGGATATATGTCGGGTATCGACTGGGTGAAAGGCCCATCGGCTTTTCTCGCAGGCGGCGCCGTCCAAACACAGGTGACAAAAGAGGCGGTCATCGAGAGCCTGGCCGAATTACGGGATATTCGTGAAAAGCGCCCGGTAACGAGCGAAGAGTTCGAGAATGCACGACAGGGTGTGTTCCGTGGGTTTGCCTCGGCGTTCGAAACGCAAAGCCAACTTCTTCATCAACTAGCCCGTATCGTGGCGTTCGAGTTGCCCGAGACGTATTTCCAAGACTACCTAAATGATATGAAGAAGGTGACTTTAAAAGATGTCCGGCGCGTCGCTAGAGAGCATTTCGAGGGTAGTCCAATCGTCTTACTGGTGGTCGGCGATATGGGCGAAATCGAGGCAGGTTTACACGAGTTAGAACTCGATACGGCGATGGTGGACTATGAGGGACGAATCCTCAAATAGTCGTCTCTCTAAGCGTTGCCTACCAGATGTCCACGCTCCCCAAGCCGCCTTGTGCTTCTTTCTGGAGATGGGCACCATCGTTGATGCAAATGGGGTACCAGCCATCTTTGTTGAAGATGAAGCGGGATATAGAGCAGTTGTCCATGCCAATTCGAACGGTGTACTTGCTGTCGAATCCCATGATGTACTGGAAAAGCGTTTTTGACGCCGCACCGTGACCGACGATGGCGACTCGCATGGACATTGCTTTTCCCACCAGGTCGCGGTTGAAGATGATTTCGTTCTCCAGCCATGACGAGACTCGTCGCTGAACCAGACGTAAGGGTTCCCCATCCTC
>JAQBWG010000176.1 GCA_027625225.1 Chloroflexota bacterium
ACATCCACCGACCCACCGCAGCGTGTCGAGCCGATATCGCCTCCCCACCAGGCAAACCTGTCCACAAACTCCTGCCGCATCTCCGGTCCGTAATAGTCGTACGGACAAGCCGTGTGCAGCAGATTTTGCAAGTCGCCTGACTTCTCATACCGTTCCTGATTGGCGAACACCACCGCCTGCCGCGCATCCGTCAAGATGAAATCCCACACGTGCGCCGGGTCGGTGCCCGTCGTCCAGCCGATAAGCTGGCCTCCCTCGACCGGTACGCTCATGGACACCGCCGCACCTCGCGTGTCCCGCACGCCCTCCGCCGGAGCCAGCGACGCGAACGGCTCTGCAAGGCGTGTCAGGTGGTCGAACCAAAAGAACACCTCGCACGAAGCCTGGAATCGAATATCGTACTGCGACGACTCGTACGGTTCACCGGTCCACGGCATCATCGTCGCCAGGTAATGGGTAACCTCGATAGCTACTGCATCCGCGGGCGCGTACACCGGCACCTCCGGCGCGTTGTTGCCGGTGTCGGTGACTATCTTGTGGTACTGTCGGTTCTTCAGCCAGTTGCCGCTAGTCACGATGGTCGGGTTAATCATCTCGATAAGGCTCAGGTCGGTGTAAAAGTGCGTAAGTTGCACATCGCCGCTTTCGCACGTGGGCTGCGCCCCTTCGACAACCTTGGTCGGCTCTGTCTGGGACACGGCCGGGTAGGGCGTTGGCTCGACAGCCCGCGTCGGCACCCTCGTGGCCGTGGGTGATATCGCCGGTTCATTCGTCGGGGTCGCCGCTACACTTGTTGGCTCATCGGTCGAAGACACCACAGGCGTCTCCGTATGAACAGGCTCCGTCGCAACGCTCTGCACGGCTTGGCCACATGCCGTGATAGCCAGCAGAAAAACGAACCCTATGCAATAAACTTTCGGCATTACCCTCAAGAACGATTTAATAGTAGATTGCGTTGCCCACGCCGCCGCCGCACACCACCGCGTCGCCATTGATGCTGATGGACTTCGGCGACGCCAGGAACGCCACCACGTGCGCCACTTCGCGCGCATCAATGAGTTTCTTCACCGAGTTCGCCTCACGCAACTGCCGTTCGATCTCCTCTTCCGATACATTCTGCGCCTCGGCACGCTCCGCCACCAGTCCTGGAATGCGCTCCGTGTACGTCATCCCCGGATGCACCACCGTGACGTTGATGCCGTGCGGCCCCAGCTCGTCCGCCAGGTTCTTGGTCATCGCCGACACCGCGATGTTACGCATACTCCCGATGGTCGAACCGGAGTACCGCGCGCCCAGCCCGCTGATGTTGATGATGCGCCCCCAGCCGTTCTTCTTCATGATGGGCACCGTCTCCCGCGCGCACCGTATGTACCCCATAACCTTGGTGTTCATGTCCTCCCAGAACAGCTCGTTGGTGATTTCGCCCAGCTTCGGCACCGGCCCCTGACCTGCCGGTTTCGCCGCACTGTTGACGAGAATGTCCACCCGTCCGAGCGCCTTCATCGTCTGAACGACCATCGCCCGCACCGACTCGTCGTCCCGCGTGTCCGCCACGATGGGCACGATGCGCCGGCCGGTCTCCTTCGCCAACTCCGCCGCCGTCTCCTCCAACGCCTCACGGCTCCGCGCCACAATCGCCACGTCCACACCCTCGTTCGCCAACTCCCGCGCCACCGCCTTGCCGATGCCCTTGCTTCCTCCCGTCACGATGGCCGTCTTGCCCTTCAGTTCCAGGTCCATGTCACACCTCGCTGTGTCTATTCAAAGGTCAGGATACGCTTGGGATTCTCAACCAGAATGTCGTTGATATGCTCCTCGGTGAACCCGCGCTTCCTCATTCGCGGCACGATGCTCTCCAGAATGTGCCCGTACCCCTTGCCGCCATACTGCGTCCGGTGAATCTTGAGGCACTCGTCGTGCGCGATGACGATTTGTTTGCCGAAGCCCTCGCCTACGAGCATCTCCAGCCAGTCCATTCGCTCCGCATCGGTCATCCACCGTGTGCTTGATTTCTGCTTCCCCGGCCCAAGCCAGCTCGAATCCTCGTACCCGAAGATATCCATCTCGAAATAACTCCCTGTTTTCAGCACATCCCGGAACATCTCTCCATCGCCCAGCAAGTCCATATGCCCCATGATGATGCGGTCGTGTTTCGCACCGGCCCGGGTCAGCACGTCCAGAATCTCCATAGGCGACTGGGGCACCATTCCAGGATGTATCAGAATCGCCGCGCCAGTCTCCACCTGCGCCCGCGCCGACGCCCGCAACACCTTCTGCTGCGTGTCGGTCATCGGCCAGTAGTTCCCAATCTCACCGATAAGACCCGAACGTACGCCTGTATCACCGACGCCTACAGTAATGTCTCTCACGATTTCCTTGGTGATTGAATCTTCCGCACGGGTCGCCATGTCCGTAGGCCACGACGCTGGCACGTAAAAGCTCGACCCCATCACGATATTGAGACCACTGGCCCGCGAGATACGCGCCAGTGCCAGCGGGTCGCGTCCGATGCCGTTGCTCGTCGCGTCCACCATTGACGTGCCGCCCGCATTCCGGAACGCCGCCACTTCTTTGAACGCCTCGCGCTCGTCCACCATCTGATAGTCCGGCTTATTGAAATGCGTCCGCTTGATGATGCCGTTCCGGTTCTCCATGGTCACCGGCGCGTCCAGCCACGCCCGCTCGCTCGCCTCGTCGGGTATATGGTTGAAATAGCTCAGGTCAATGAGCATGTGCTCGTGCGTCAGCGTGATACCCAGCGCCTCCGGTTCGATAAGTCCCACCACCGTTTGAATCTTTCCCGAACGTTCCGACGTTGCCATACACCTTCCTTATATAGAAGAGTCAGTCATCACCAGACATAGACGTCCAGTTGCCAGCATGGTAGTTTTCAGAGATGCCAAGCGCAAGCACATCAGGACAGCGACCTGACAGGTCTTCGGTACCTGAATCCTTGTTGGACTACGACTACTGGATAGCCGTCGCTCTGGAGTCGCCCGATCTGCAAAACGACCCCGACGGCGTCGGCTACCTCGTTTTCCGCCTCGTCGAGCAGTACCTGCCCGCGTGGTTTCAGGCGACCGACGGCGACCAGCCTGAACGCGTTTGGTCTGCCCTGTGGAGCCTGCTCACCAGCGCCGCCAGCGAGAAGAAGCCGGTGGAGTTATCCCCTGATGCTGCTGACGCACTCATCGCCCGCATCAAACAGCACTTGCAGGCTCACACCTCAAAGCAACCCGGCTAAATCAGCCGCTCCAGCCCCGCCTTCAGGATAGGCCGCCATGCACTCAGCGGTGGAGTCAGCGGCAGGACAATTTCGAACGTCCCGCCGTACCCTCGCCCGACAGACCCCGGGTCTTCCTTGGTGAGGTCAACCCGAATCGCCTCGCGGTCTATCTCCAACGCGTCCGTTACCTCGTACACGAACGCCATATCTTCCATGTTGATGATGTCGTCCATCATTACTTCTTCCTTATAAGCATGATTCCGTCCCGCACCGTCACCATTACGTGCACCACCCGTTCGTCGTTCTTCACTCGCTCGTTCAACGCGGCGATAGCCTTGTCCGAGCTTTCCTTCGGGTCGAGCACCTTGCCTCCCCACAGCACATTGTCTATCGCGATGATGCCTTTGGGAGACAGCAGCCGCATCGCTTCCTCGTAATAATTGGGGTAGTTCTCTTTGTCGGCGTCGATGAACACCAGGTCGAACGGGGGCTTCAAGGACTTCATCGTCTCCAGACCGGGTCCGAGCCGCAGTTCTATCTTGCTCGTGTGCGGCCCGTTGTCGAAGTTCCGCTGCGCGATTTTCGCCATCGCCGGGTCCAGGTCGCAGGTGATAAGTTTCCCGTCCGCAGGCAACGCCGCCGCCATCATTTGCGCGCTGAATCCGGTGAATGTTCCCACCTCGAGTATCCTTCGTGCGCCCGTCGCCCACACGAAGAACTGCAACAGCATTCCTTCCATCGGCCCGCTCAGCATTCCCGCCAACTCCTGCGTCGCATACGTGTCGCGCATCACCTCGGCCATGTGGTCGGGTAGGGGGGTAGTATGAGCAACGG
>JAQBWG010000177.1 GCA_027625225.1 Chloroflexota bacterium
GCTTTCTTAATATTCGCCCAAGTCGAATCCACATCAGCCGGGTGTTTCGCTCCACGAACTACAATTGCCTTTTTACCCACCGTTCTCTCGACAATCTCAATCAGATCGTTCAATGCAACGGGACTGTCCGAACCGAGGTTAATTACTTCGTATCCCACCGGCTTCATTGCGGCTAGTGTCCCATCCACGATGTCGTCTACATATGTAAAGTCTCTTGATTGAGAACCATCCCCGAAAACGTTTACCGTTTGACCTTCCGAAATCCACTTGATGAAACGAAATGGGCTCATATCAGGTCGGCCTGCCGGGCCATAAACTGAGAAATACCTCAAGGCTGTTATATCGAGTTTGTTCAAAAAGTGGTAGGAGTATGAGAGAGCCTCAGCAGCCTTCTTGGAGGCAGCATATGGTGATAACGGATGATTCGTATCGTCGCTTTCCTGATGGCCTTGTGGGTTCCCGTTACCCATGCCATACACACTGGAAGACGACGCGAGGATAAATTTTTCCACACCTGATTGACTGGAAAGTCTTAAAAGATTTAGCGTTCCCGTGACGTTTGTGTCAAAGTACAGGTTGGGGGTTTCTATAGACTGTCTCACGCCGGCTCGCGCCGCCAAGTGTATAACCGTCTTAAACGGGGGCTCACTTCTAACCCTGGATGTAAAAATATCGGCTAATGCGCCCAGGTCGAGAATGTCCGAATTTTGATATCGAAACCCTGACCTATCCTCGAATTGTTGTAGTCGCCACTTTTTAAGACGCACATCGTACGCTTCATTGAGATTGTCTACTCCAACGACAGTATTTCCATCGTTAAGTAGCCGCTCCACCACCTTCGCACCAATAAATCCTGCGCAGCCGGTAACTAAAACGGCAGGGGTCACAATTTGAATACCCTGTCAGATGCACCTGATACGCCTGCAGCTACATTTCGAGTGTCGAGAATAAGTTGACTATGCTCGATAACCCATGCCCAATCATAAGCACGGTGTGCCGTTGTAATGACCACACAATCCACTTCTTTGAGAAGCGATTCGGAAAGCTCTACGCTCTGCATCTCTAGTGCTTCTGTCTGAAACATCGGTACGTGAGGATCGTTGTACTGTACGTCGGCCCCCTGCTCCTTAAGCAAGGTAATAACATCCAGTGACGGCGACTCTCGTATGTCACCAACATCTGCCTTGTATGCCACCCCCAGCACTAGCACTTTCGAGCCGTTTACTGCCTTTCGAGCCGTATTTAGCATCCTTGCAACTCGGCTCACCACGTACCTGGGCATTTCAAAGTTAATTTCGGCCGCCAGACGTATAAATCGCGCATCGTAATCAAGGGTTTGCAATTTCCACGCCAGGTAATGAGGGTCTATCGGAATGCAATGACCGCCAAGTCCGGGCCCCGGATAGAACGGCATAAAGCCAAAAGGCTTTGTCTTTGCCGCCTCGACTACTTCCCACACATCGATACCAAGGCGGTCACACATAATCGCAACTTCGTTCACCAGGCCGATATTCACCGCACGAAAAGTGTTTTCCAGAAGCTTTACCATCTCAGCAGCCTTGGATGACGAAACCGTGACCGTTTTCTCAATGGCCTTTGAATAAAGCGCTCGCGCAACAGCAAGACATTGTGGAGTCACACCCCCAATAACTTTAGGAGTATTAGCAACTGTGAAATCTTTTCTGCCCGGGTCAATACGCTCAGGAGAGAATGCCAGGAAAAAGTCGTCACCCGCTTTCATTGCGTGCCCGTCATATTCCATGCGTTCTAGCCGAGGAAGAACAACTTCCTCGGTAGTACCCGGATAGGTTGTACTCTCAAGGATGACCAACATCCCGGAGTGAAGATGCTCAGCGATACCGTCAGCAGCAGCTATTACGGCACTCATGTCAGGGTCCTTCGTCTTATTTAACGGCGTAGGTACGCAGACAATCACCACGTCAGTTTTCTTGAGGGCACTGAAATCGCTTGTAGCCTCCAAATACCCGACTCGAGTCCCTTGTGACTGCCCCTGGACATTCGACGCACCTGCGGTAGAAAGCGATGACGCCATTCGGGCATCTCGATTCGTACGGGCCGCTGCCACTCGATTGTCCGACACGTCCGAGACATGGCTTTTACCCGCATTGAGACTAGTTACCCGAGCTTCATTCGTGTCGATACCAACAACATGAAAACCAACATCTACAAACGCTAAGGCAAGCGGAAGGCCAACATATCCCAGACCCATGACTGCCACAACGCATTCACGTTTTTCTATACGATTGATTGCCTCATCAAAAATTGTCGTCATTGTCTTTCTATCACGTACTCAGATTCAAACTAATCAAGATTACGACCATTTCGACCAACACCTGTATACTCGAAACCCAAGCTGACCATCCTCTTTTTATCTAATGCATTGCGTCCATCGAAAAAGAACCTTGGAGATCTCACCATTCGTGCAAGACTTTCCCAGTCTGCGTTGATGATGTCAGACCATTCAGTCATGAGCACGAGGGCTTGAGTTCCTCTTACACACTCCTCCAAACTATCCATCAGCTCCACTGAGGATGGTAAGGCATGAGGTCTTGCTTTAGGATCGTAAGCCTTCACATGCGCACCGTGTTCGCTTAAAAGATGAAGAAGATCCAGCGATGGGGCGTCACGTACATCATCGGTATTAGGCTTGAAAGCCAAACCCAAAACGCCAACCGGAAGACCGTCTAACATCCCGAACCTCTGCTTCAATGCATGGAACGGAAGCATTCTCTGCCGGTTGTTTACAGTAATCACCGAGCGAAGCAATTCAAAGTTGTGGCCGGTAGTAAGTGCAAGATAGTCAAGGGCGCGAACGTCTTTGGGGAAGCACGACCCGCCATATCCAACGCCGGCATGAAGGAACCCATTGCCAATACGAGGATCTAAAGAAATACCGTCACGAATATCATCAATCGTCGCACCCAACCTATCAGACAGCGCAGCTATTTCATTGATAAATGAAATCTTGGTAGCCAGAAAAGCATTGGCTGCGTACTTAATCATCTCGGCGCTCGTTATGTCAGTCAGCACGAAAGGCGTTTCAATATCCTCATAAAGGGACTTAACAATCTCGAACGAACCCTGATTCCTTCCTCCAATAACCACCCGGTCAGGATGGAACCAGTCATTAACCGCCTGGCCTTCCCGCAGAAACTCGGGGTTCGAAACGTATTCGAAGGAAGTCCCACGCAACAACGTTTCCCAAAGCCTTACCCCTGTGCCGGGAGGTATAGTACTTTTCACAACGATGACGCAAGGCTCTTGTTGCTTTGCAATAGTCCACTCAATCGCTGATCGCACCTGACTCAAATCGGCAGCACCGCTCTCAGTTGTAGGTGTCCCAGTAGCAATCAGAACAACATTGCCCAGTTCACCCTCTACCTCATCAATGTGCAGCAAAGCCAGCCTACCGGAAGCAATGTTTTTCTGAAGTAATTCCTGAAGCCCGGGTTCAAAAATGGGCAAGGAACCAGAACGATATGCACGGACCTTTTCGGCATCTACGTCAATTCCCGTGACCTGATGGCCTGATTCGGCAATGGCCGCAGCAGCCACTGCACCTACATATCCAAGACCTATTACGCAAACCCTCATAAAATAAACACACCCGATTTAGTCAACACGCTCGAACACTCCCTGGACGACCTGAATACGATTCTCGTTTAAGTTGCGCAATATATTTTGCCCCATCGCCTGGATATCAGGCCCAAGAAGGAGATGAAGGCCAATCGGCTCCGGTGCTACCCGACGTGCAATGGCACCCAGCCGCTGCTGCCACCACACCCGTGAAGCGGCTGAGATGTCAACCCATTTCTTTTCACGAAACCCCGCTTCCTCAAGCAATGCCCGCACCTCAAAGGCCGGACTCAAAAAACTAATCTCCGGACCTCGTGCCCAGGGCACAGGAAAATAAATCGGCTGCGATGGTCCTGCGATGATTTCATGAAAGGCAAACCTTCCTGCAGGACGAATCACTCGCCGAATTTCCGCATACAAGGCTTGCTTATTCGCAATATTCATTGAACT
>JAQBWG010000178.1 GCA_027625225.1 Chloroflexota bacterium
CCGCCATATTCAACGCATCCGCAACCCCATCAGTACTGACCGCCACCACGGCCACATTGCGCGCCGTGAATGCCGGATACAACTCCTCCAGCTCCACGAGCTGGCCGCGACAGATTCCTCAGAAAAACCCTCTGTAGAACACGACAACCACCGCATCGTGTGTCTCAAGAAGTTCCGACAGTACAACCACATTCCCGCTTGAATCGCTGAGGCTGAAATCGGGAGCCAGCCGTGCGTCCGACGATGTCGCCTCCGAAGCAGCTCCGCCACTGCATCCCGCGACCGCCAGAACCAACAACCCCATAACCAACGCCAAACAAGCGCTTGTCACCTTTCGACGTATCCTGCGTGTCTCCCTTGGTTTACCCTCACTGCAGAGTCCCATATACCCTCCTGAACCACGTCAACATCTAAGTCTAGTCGTCGCCTCAGGACAAACGCATGACGCAACTGCACCATTGGGCTGGTGCAAATGCACTAGCCCTCAAACACCTATCCCCACCCTTCTCGTTCTATGCTATCTTGGTAGCATGGAATCACCATTATCCAGGGCCACCGAAGAGCGCAAGCAGGACACGCAGGCAACTCAGCCTAACGGCTCCGTGCTGGCAATCTTCCGCGATTGGGTGGTCATCGGCATCTTCGCCGCCGTCGTCGGACTCGACCAGCTCACCAAGCTTCTCGTGGACGCCAACATGCGCCTCGGCCAGTCCATCCCCGCCGAAGGCTTCTTCCGCCTCACCTACACCACCAACTCCGGCACCATCTTCGGGCTCCTTCCCGGCGCAACTCTGGTGCTAACCATCCTCTCCTTCGGCGCCATCGCCTTCCTGCTCTACTTCTATCGCAACTACGCGCTCACCAGCCCCTACCTGCGACTCGCCATCGCTCTGTTGCTCGGCGGCGCCATCGGCAACCTCATAGACCGGCTCCGGCAGGGCACTGTGATTGACTTCGTGGACGTCGGTCGCTGGCCCATCTTCAACATCGCCGACTCCGCCATCACCGTCGGCATCGCCATCATCGTCGTCTTCAGCTTCATCATGGCCAAAGAGGAAGACAGACAGAAGAAGCAAGAGGAAAGCGCAAACCCCTCATCCGGAAACTGACCGTGAACAACCCCATAACCCTCATCGCCGACCGTCCCGACGAACGACTCGACATCTTCGTCGCCCGTAAACTCCCCGACCTCTCCCGTTCCCGTGTGCAAAAACTCATCGACGACGGCAACATTAGACTCACCGACGGGCATCCGGAGGGGCATCAAAAGGCATCATTTCGCCTAGCTGAGGGCACACAGGTCAACATCACCCTCCCTCCCCCTGCGCCCAGCCACATCGCCGCGCAGAGCATCCCCCTCCAAATAATTTTTGAAAATCAAGACATCATTTTGATAGACAAACCGGCAGGAATGACTGTACATCCGGCTCCAGGGCATCGCGACGGCACCCTGGTCAACGCCGTACTCGCCCACGCACCAAACATCGAAGGCGTCGGCGGCATACAGCGCCCCGGCCTCGTCCACCGCCTCGACAAGGACACCACCGGCCTCATCGTGCTGGCGAAGAACGACAAAGCCTTCGCACACCTCGCAAACCAGTTCAAGACGCACGAGGTAAAAAAGACGTACATCGCCCTCGTGCACGGCCACCCGAATCCCACCGAGGCGGTGATAGACGCGCCCATCGGCCGGAGCAAACGCGACCGGAAGCGCATGGCAGTGGTGGAAGACGGTCGCGAGGCCAGGACGACGTACCGGGTCACGCAAAAATACAGGGGATATTCACTGATAGAGGCTTCACCCATCACAGGAAGGACGCACCAGATACGCGTTCACCTTGCTTCCGTCGGTCACCACGTCGCTGGCGACGCCACATACGGCAGACCGACTTCGGGACTACAACGCCAGTTCCTGCATGCCGCACGGCTGAGTTTTCATCTACCCTCAACCGATGAGGTGACGACGTTCACGTCCCCGTTGCCACCCGATTTGGCGGGGTTTTTGGAGACATTGGAGCCGCGCTAGGATGCCTCGGGATGGCGGGTCATTCGCAGTTTAGCTTTCGCCCACGACCAGCCGAACGCGACGATGAGGAAGCCGACGGCCACCAGTACGACGGCACCGCCTGCCGCGATGTTGGCGTAGTAGGCAATCACGATTCCGATGAAAGAACTCAGCACGCCGATAGCCATCGCCAGCAATGCGGAGGCACGTAGGCCAGTCGCCACCCGCAGGCTGGCCATTACGGGTATGACGATGAGCGCACCGACCAGCAACACACCCACAACTCTCATGGAGAGGGTGATGGCCGCGCCGGTGAGCACCGCGAGGGCCATGCTGACCAGGTTCACCCGCACACCAGAAGTGCGGGCGAGGTCTGGGTCGAACGAGGTCTGCGACAACTCGGAGAAGAAGAAGGTCACGAACAGCACCACTACGACGGCCAGTCCGGCAACCAGCCACAGGTCGGTCGGCGACATGGTCAGCACGCTGCCGAAGAGGTAGCCGAACAGATCCACGTTGAAGCCGCTGGCCACACTGATGATGACCACGGCGATTGCCAGCGCGCAGTACAACACGACGGCGAGGGCCACGTCTCCGGGGAGCATCCTGCGGATGCGCAGCTGCTCGATAGCCAGTGCGGCCAGCGAGGTCGTCCCCAGTGCCACACCGGGTGCAAAGGTGCGAGTGAGCAGCCCGATGGCTACACCCATGAGGGCTACGTGGGCCAGGCTGTCGGCGATAAGCGAAAGGCGCCGCAGCACGAGGAACACCCCCAGTGCCGGAGCGAGCAGGCCCACCAGCGCGCCGCCGATAATGGCCCTCACCATAAAGTCGTAGGTGAAAATCTCCGGCATCGTCTTTACCTGTGTTCGTGCAGCGCGTCGTGCAGCAGCACTTCCATGGGGATTCCGTAGAGTTCGGACAGTTCTTTCTGAGACATGGCGTGCGGCGAGCCGTGGTAGACGACTGTACGGTTGATACAGGCGACGGTGGTCGCTTCGCGCATCACGGCGCCGATGTCGTGGGTGACCATCAGTACGGTGATGCTGCGCTCCTTGTTCAGACGGCGCAGCAGGTCGTAGAACTGCTCTTCGGCGGCGGCGTCCACACCGGCTACCGGCTCGTCCAGCACCAGCAGGTCGGGCTGACGCACCAGCGCCCGGGCAAGCAGCACACGCTGGCGCTGACCGACGGACATGGTCGAGATGCGACGACTTTTCAAGTCGGACAGGCCGACCGTTTCCAATGCATCCAGTATTTTGGAGCGGTCTTTCGAACGGAAGAATGCAAGCGGGTCAGGGCCGCGGTAGGTTCCCTGCGAGACGACTTCGTAAGCCGTCGCGGGATAATCGCCCTGGGCAGCTTCGACGCGTTGGGGGACGTACCCGATCCTCCCCCAGTGGCGGAAGCGCTCGGCCGACTGACCGAACAGCAGCACCTGTCCCTGTGACGGGTGCATGAGACCGAGGGCGAGTTTGAGCAGGGTCGTCTTGCCGCTGCCGTTCGGCCCCAGGATAGCCGCTATTTCGCCGTGCTCGACCTGAAAGGTCACATCCTGCACGGCGAGGTCTGTGCCGTAGCGGTACCAGACGTTCCGGAACTCGAGGCACGGCCAACCGCCGTGAGGTTGTTCTTGTTTCTCAGATTTCTTCATTGACAGTCCAGTGCCGTCCGCAGGCTTTCGAGGTTGGAGCGCATGATACTAAAGTAGTCCTCTCCCCGTTCAATCTCACCGGAGGTCAACGATTCCAGGGGGTGCAGGGGAAGAACGGTGGCGTCGATTTCGCGGGCCAGCGTTTCGGCCTGGCGGGTGCTGATGTTCGGTTCGACGAGTACATGACGGACACCCAATGCACGCAACTCATTGACCAGTCGGGCGAGGTCGCCGGGCGGCACCTCGGCTTCCGGAGATAGTCCCGACATCGCGTGTTGCTCCAGTCCGTAGCGTGTGGCGAGGTATCCGAAGGCGGCATGGGTGGGCACGA
>JAQBWG010000179.1 GCA_027625225.1 Chloroflexota bacterium
CTGATTAGTTCACGCTATATCTATTCGGTAGGCTCTTCCGGGCTACCGCGACGCCGTTTGGATACGGTGTCGGACACGGACTGTCCGGCCTTGGCGACGGCCTCCCGCAGGGGGCGGTCGCCGCGTCGCCACCAGATCAGGCCACCGATGATGAGCCACACGGGGCTGAAGATAGCCAGCCAGATACCCACGATACCCAGTGCGCGACCCAGTGCGGACAGGGCGCGGACGGCGGACTTCCAGGTGTTGCCGACGTCCCAGCCACCAACGGTCCAGCTGGAGCCCGGTATGACATCCACACCGGTGGAGCTAGAGGTTTCGACCTCTCCCGCTTCACTATCGGCGGTGATGGTCAGGCGTACGGTGTAAGGCCGCGGGAGTGCGTGCTCATACACGTGCGTGGCGGAGATAGTGGTCACGCCTGCGCCGACCTCGCCGGTTTCCGGCTCCGAACCGTCTCCGAACTCCCAGGTATAAGTGACGTTACTCAGGCCCGGCGAGCGGGTGAGGGTGCCCACGAGTTGCGTGTCTTGGCCTTCTTCCACGACCTGGAAGTCGCTGAGGAAGACTTCGATGTTGGGGATACGGGTCACGGTCATGATTACCGTGTCTTCGCCTTCGGCGGCACCGGCATCGCCGGTACCCCTCATGGTAACCTTCACGATGTACGGCGAGTCTATCTCATTGTTAAAGCCATGGGTGACCGTAGCGGTTATGCGTTGATTCGGTTCGCCGGTCGGCGCGGTGCGGGTTCGGGTGTCGGTTATGAAGCCGTCGCCGAAGTCCCAGGAGAAAGTGTAGTCGTTAATGCCGGGAACCGTCTGGAACGTGGCCCTGAACTGCACACTAACGCCCACGCCGACCGTCTGGTCGGGACCGGCGTTTACGAGCATCGCCAGAGGCTTGGTGCGCAGGGATACGCTGATGAGGGAGTAGGCAGAGGTCTGCTCCAGAAGCTGGATGCGGCCCTGCAGCACTTCGATTTCACCCTGGATACGGGTGATTTCTTTCTGAACCTCAAGGGCCTCTTCGACGGTCTCGGCCCGGTTGAACAGGGCGGTCAGCGCGTCGCGGGTCAGTTCAAGATTGCGCACACGCGATACGTTGTCGGTGTACTCGTCGGTGACGTCGCGGCTGTTCGACTGCTCCGATTCCACCTCGGCCACCAGGTTGCGGATGCTCTGCACCGCTTCGTCGAGGCGGGCGGCAGGCACGCGGATGGAGATGGTGGCCGTCTGCACTTCGCTGCGTTCAGACGAAACCACCCAGCCGCCAAGCGAGTTGGCGACACCAGCGATGCCGTCTACCGCGCTGGAAACGCCGGCCGCGATGACGGCCATGCTGACGGTGCGGATGATGATGCGGTCCTGCACCTGTGACTGTTGCTGCGCGGTGACTTGGGACTCGAACTCTTCGCCGGTGGATTTGAGAGCGTCGCCAGAATCGGGCACGGTTGTGTCACCCTGGCTTACACCATCTGAGGAGTTGCCGGAGGAGGGGTCGGTCCCGATAGTCGGGCGGTCTACTTCGACGCCGTCGAGCGTCAAGCGCCCTCCCCCGGATGAAGAGGACTGGGCAGTGGACTGGCCTGAGACGGTGGTCTGTACTATCGTGACATTCTCGGCGTCGGAAGCCATGCCGCACGCGGCGAACACCGCCACCACTGCCAGGGCCAGGAAGGCCAGGACAACCCGTTTCATCCGTTTCATGGTTATCTTCTCCAATACAGCGCTCCGCACACCTGCGTCAGTATCATAGACGACCACACCGCCACTATTGTTCCATATAACGGACAAAACGGGAAATAGATGCGATTTTGACTTTCCGGCGGGTTTTCAGTACGCTGACACCAATCGAATACGAATGTCGGTGGGGAGCTTGGGAGAGCCAGGCTGAGAGGGCGACCATACTGTCGCCGACCGCCATCACCTGACCTGGGTAATGCCAGCGCAGGGATTCACCTAGAAAACTGGGCATCTCAAGCCGCTGACATGATAATCAGCGGCTTTTGTGTTTTCAGGGCCGGGCCGGAAGGAGAATGTCCCACATGGAGGACAAGCTGACAATCGGGGGCAAGCAGTTCACCTCGCGGCTGCTCGTCGGAACTGGACGGCACCGCTCCAACGAGGAGATGGTCGCGTCCATCGAGGCGTCGGGCGCGGAAATCATCACCGTGGCCATCCGCCGCCTCAACCTGGACAACCCGGAGAAGAAGAACATTCTCGACTACTTCGACTGGGACAGGTACACCATCCTGCCCAACACCGCGGGCTGCGCGACCGCCGACGAGGCGGTGTTTACCGCGCAACTGGCACGTGAGCTGACCGGCTCCGACTGGATAAAGCTGGAGGTCATCCCCAAGGACAGCCGCCTGCTGCCCGACCCCGTCGGCACCTTCCAGGCCGCCGAACGGCTGGTGAAGGACGGCTTCACCGTGCTGCCCTACATCCACGCCGACCCGGTGCTGGCGAAGAAGCTGGGCGACCTGGGCTGCGCCACGGTAATGCCGCTCGGCTCGGCCATCGGCTCGGGCCAGGGCATACAGACGGCGGACGAAATCAGGCTCATCATCGAGGACGCAAAAGTGCCCGTCGTGGTGGACGCCGGACTGGCCGTCCCGTCCGAGGCGGCGCAGTCGCTGGAGATGGGCGCTGACGCCGTGCTGGTCAACTCCGCCATCGCCAAAGCCAAAGACCCCGTGGGCATGGCCGAGGCGTTCAGGCTCGGCGTGCAGGCCGGGCGCAAGGCCTATCTCGCCGGACGCATCCCGCGCACCTCAGGCGAAGCCAGCAGCCCCACCGAGGGCATGGCAACGGCGGGAGCACGCGGTAGCTAACGTGGCCACGCTCCCCCACCCCACGCTGGCGTTCGTCACCGACCGCACCCGCACCAAGGGACGGCCTCTTGCAGACGTGGTGGACGCGGCTGTGGACGGCGGCGTTGAACTCGTACAGCTTCGCGAGAAAGACCTGTCACACCCAGAGTTGCTCACACTCACCCGCGAACTGAAAAGCGTCATCGCAGGACGCGCCCTGTTCTTCGTGAACGGCGACGTGGACGCTGCGCTGGCCTGCGGAGCGGACGGCGTGCAGCTGGGCGAAAGCGGTGCGTCCATCGCGGGCGTCCGCGCCAAGAGCGGCGGCCTGCTCATCGGGCGGTCTGTCCACAGCGTCGAGGCGGCTGTAAAAGCGGAGGGGCAGGGCGCAGACTTGCTTATAGCGGGGACGGTGTTCCCGTCCGCCTCGCACCGGAGCGAACCGTTTCAGGGCGTCGGCCTCATCGAGCGCATCGCCGCGCGGGTAAGCGTGCCCGTGCTCGGCATCGGCGGCGTGAACGCGGACAACGCCGCGTCGGTCATCGAGGCGGGCGCTTGGGGATGCGCGGTCATCACCGCCATCTCGCTCGCCGACGACCCGCGTGGGGCCGCGCGCGACCTCAAGGCGGCGATGCTTGCCGCGAAGCCGGGGGTGCGCACGGCATGATTGCGCTGCAGGTCAACGGAAAAGAGCGCAAAGTCGAAACGCCGGTGAGCCTGCTGGCGTTCGTGGAGTCGCTGAACATCGGCAAGGGGCGGTTCGCGGTGGCCCACAACGGCGTCGTGCTACGCAAGGACGAGCTACAGAACGTCACGCTGCAGGACGGCGACGCGGTCGAAATCGTGCGCGCGGTGGGCGGCGGCTAGACGGGGTACTGCTCCAGCAGGCGGCGGGCGATGAGCAGCCGCAGCACCTCGCTGGTGCCGTCGCCGATGATGAGCAGCGGGGCGTCGCGGTAGTGGCGCTCGATGGGCAGGTCTTTGATGTACCCCACGCCACCGTGGATGCGCATCGCCTCCAGCGCCACCTCGCCGCACACCTCGCTGGCGTACAGCTTGGCCATGCCCGCCTCTAAATCCGCTCGCTCGCCCCTGTCCTTCTTCGCCGCTGCATCGTAAGTGAGCAGGCGCGCCGCCCGAATCTTGGTCGCCATGT
>JAQBWG010000180.1 GCA_027625225.1 Chloroflexota bacterium
TTGGCGGGTTCGCGGATGGAACCGCCGAGGTCGGAGCCGATGCCAAACGGTGACATGCCCGCGGCGATGGAAGCAGCCGCGCCGCCCGAGGAGCCGCCGGGGGTGCGTCCGTGCTTCCAGGGGTTTTCGGTGCGCCCGAAGATGGCGTTGCCAGTTTCCCACCACAGCGCGAACTCCGGCATGTTGGTCTTACCTATAAGGATGCCGCCCGCTTTTCGGATGCGAGTGACGACAGTAGCGTCGGCGGTCGGGAGGTGGTTCGCGAAAAGATTGGAGCCGCGGGTCGTGCGCAGGCCGCGGGTGTCCACACAATCCTTGATAGTAAAAGGGACACCGTGCAACGGGCCCATCGGGCCGCGTTTCATCAGCACGTCTTCAGCATGACGGGCTTCGTCGAGCGCGGAGGGGTTGAGGGTGACGATGGCGTTGAGTTTGGGGTTGACCGAATCAATGCGTTGGAGATGGGCCTGAACCAGGTCCACGGGAGAGATGGCCTTCGACTTGATTTTAGACGCCATGTGAGAGGCGTCGAGATAGGTCAATTCAGTGGACACGTATCCCAGCCTTGGTGTCGTGTCTGCATAAGCGCCCAAATAGTACACTGCCATTAAGGAAGCTGGCAATGGGGTCTCAGCTTGGAGCAGGCACCGGATTTGAGTAATCGTGAAGAATCTCACTATTGTTTTTGGGTGATTCGGCATGGTAAAAAGAATCCGATTTCGGCGAGGCCTCGTAGAAAAGATAATCAATGAACCCGGTCTAGGTAAAATAGCTTGGTTTGAGGGTTGACAAAGGCAGTAGCGCTGTGTAGAGTAACCCAAACCTTTCGAGACCCATATATTTCGGAAGGGCACTTCGCTTTATAAGCGACGCAGCGTACATAAACTAGCTAATTTGACGGGAGGACGCGGTGCAGAGGTATATAGCCCAAAGAATCATCACTTCTATACCTGTACTTTTGATTCTCGTTGTGCTCATTTTCGGGCTGCTTCGTATTGCAGGTGGCGACCCCGCAGCGGTAATCGCGGGCAAGGACGCCCCGCAGTGGCAGATTGAAGAGATTCGAGAGAACCTGGGACTGAACAAGCCCCTCTACGTCCAGCTTGGCATCTACATTAAGGACATCCTCACCGGCAACCTCGGCGCGTCCATCAACTCGAAGACCCCTGTACTCGAGCTACTGGGCAAGCGGGTAGTGCCAACCTTGTCGCTGGCGATAGCGGTGGAATTGCTCACGCTGCCGATTGCGATACCTTTGGGCATCATAGCGGCGTGGAAAGCGAATACATGGATTGACCGTTCAATCATGATATTTGCGTCGCTGGGATTCTCCATCCCCATCTTCTTCCTGGGATTCATTTTGATATGGGCGTTCGCTTTGAACCTGCCGTGGTTCCCCGCGGCGGGGTACGTGCCGCCCACTGAACATTTCGGCCGATTCCTGTACAGGCTGGTATTGCCTGGACTATCTACAGCTATCCTGTTCTGGGCATTCCTTACGAGGATGACTCGGGCCACGATGATTGAAGTGCTGCAAGAGGACTACATCCGGACGGCCCGCTCCAAGGGACTGGCCGAGGGTGCGGTACTTATGCGGCACGCACTCAAGAATGCGGCTCTCCCCATCGCAACTATCGTAGGCTGGGGTATAGCCGAGCTTCTGGCAGGCCTGGTGGTAACCGAGCAGGTGTTCGCGATACCGGGCATTGGACGGATGATTGTGGACGCTATCGTCCGCAGGGATTATCCGGTCATCCAGGGCGCGATGATTGTGGTATCGGTGATTCAGGTGGGCGTTAACCTTCTGGTTGACCTGTCCTACGCTTTCTTCGATCCGAGGATTAAATACTAATGCAAGAAAACACGACACCGACAGCTCAAATAGAAGCACAGATTCCCGAGCGTTCGGTATGGTCCGAACGGGCTAAGTCTTCCCGCAAATTCGTTGGTAGGATGTGGCGCAGGCATCCGACCATGGTTATCGGAATCGTCATCTTGACCCTGATTATCCTGATGGCGTTTATGGCACCGTTGCTCTGGACGTCGGACCCTGAACTGGTAACACCTTCTCAGCGGTTGCACCCCCCTGACTCGACAAACTGGTTGGGCACTGACGGTCTGGGACGAGATGTGTGGTCGCGCGTTGTATATGGTTCCCGTATCTCGCTTGAGGTCGGTGGAGCTGTAGCGCTTGCGTCGTCAATCGTCGCTATACTGCTAGGCCTGTTCGCCGGATACATACGACTGTTTGACGAGATCATCATGCGCATCATGGACGCGCTGATGTCTATCCCGAACATCCTGTTGGCTATCGCGCTGGTGTCTATTTCAGGCGGTAGTGTGCCTATCGTTATCGGTGCTATCACCGTTACGGTTGCCCCAAGAGCGGTGCGCGTTGTGCGCTCGCAGGTGCTTTCGCTGAAGGAAGCTGTGTATGTTGACGCGGCACGGGCTATCGGCGCGAGAACATCCAGGATTGTGTTCGTCCACGTGTTCCCGGGCACGATTGCCCCGATGATTGTGACGGCGACCATTATCGGCGCCGGTGCGATTGTGACGGAAGCGGTACTGAGCTTCCTGGGTGCGGGTACCCCGCCGGAGATTCCGAGCTGGGGCACGATGATGGCCGACGGTCGCAGGACGATTTCGCAGGCGATGTGGGTGGTTGGCTTCCCGGGCTTGTTCCTGACGCTTACGGTGCTGTCGGTGAACATCATCGGCGACAACCTTCGAGACATCCTGGATCCGAAGCTGCGCCGCTCGGGCTAAGCTCTACATAACGAAAACTTTTGGAGGCCTGGACAAGTTTCGCTTGTCCAGGCCTTTATGTTTTCTAGGGGTGCAGCTAACGAAAGAGCTATCATCATGTTTGGACGTACGTTGATAATAGAACAGACAGAGATATACAGGAGTAGATAGCGAATGCCGGACTGGTGGCTAGCGGCAGTGTTTCCCGGCATCGCCTTTTCGGTGATGCTGGCGCTATGGGTGCTGTTGCCCGCTCGAAAGGGCGAGTGGGATTTCGGCGCACGTTTGCGGTGGCTGCTGTTCAGTGAGCGGGCGAACGACGGACAGGCCGGGGAGAAGCAGGACTGATGCTGCGTTCAGGCCTTGCGAAGAAGCGGGCTATCGGCATCGTCCTGCTGGTAGTAGGGCTGGCGCTTTTCCTAACGTATAGCCAGCTTCCACAGTTGAACGATGTGCATTCGACTACGACGACCCAGTCGGAAGTACAGTGCTTCCAGGGCTACTGCATCGAGGTGGGGGCGAACGCATCGTTCGGGCGGCGCTGGGCAGACTTTTCACTCACCTATCTGAAATCTATCGCGCCGGGGATGACCTTCGCCTTCCTAATTACGGGCATCGTCACGGCGCTGCTGGTGCCACCGGGGAGCAGGTTGTTCCCAGATAGTACATGGTTGGGCCGGACGCTTAACGGCGTGCTGCGCCGCGATTCAAAAACAAGCCGGACAGGGCTTTCGTTAAGCATGGCGGCGGTGGTGATGGCGGCGCTGGTGTTCACTCCGGTGCTGGGAGTGAGCCGTATCGTGCTGGGCGTCGCGGGTGCGCTATTCCTGACAGCAGTGCTCGGCTGGCTTACGAGACGGGGTTCGGATGAGGGCGAGGAACGGTTCACCGAACCGGACGAAGCCGGATGGCTGGACGCGGCTGCCGAAGGACTGCGGGGCTGGTCGGGAGCCAGTATCGGGTATCTCGTGCGGCTGGGGCCGCTGATGGTGGGAGTGGCGTTGCTGGGCGGCCTGGTGGTGCAGTGGGTGTCGCCGGAGGACGTGGAGCCGTTCCTGGGGAACAACGTGGCGGGAGTGGTGATAGCGGCTGCGGGCGGGCTGCTTTTGAGCCTGCCGTTGATGTTCGAGATAGGGCTGGTCGCGTTCCTGCTCATCCTGGGCATGGGCGAAGGGCCGGCGACGGCGCTGCTGTTCACGGCGGCGA
>JAQBWG010000181.1 GCA_027625225.1 Chloroflexota bacterium
TTTCGGAAATCCAGTCGGCAGGGAACCACTCTTTCCAGTAGTCCCGGTCGTGCCGGTATTTGAGCGTGGAGAAAGGGACGATGCCCGCGTCCAGCCAGGGGTTGCCCACGTCCTTGATGCGCGATACCGCCTCGCCGCACTTGCCGCATGCGATCTTCACCGCGTCCACCCAGGGACGGTGCGGCGAATTGCCCTCGAACTGCTCCCAGCCCTCGACGGCACGCTCCTTGAGTTCGGTCTCGCTGCCGATGACCTCAAAGTGGCCGCACTCGCACTGGTAGATGGGCAGCGCGAGGCCCCAGTAGCGCTTCTTGGAAATCATCCAGTCGTCCATGTTCTTGAGCCAGTCCAACTCGCGCTGCAGACCGAACTCCGGTATCCATCGAATCTTCTTGGTCACCGCCGCGATCTGGTCGCGCAGCTCGTCCATGGAGATGAACCACTCGTTCACCAGCCGGAACACCAGCTCGGAGTTGCAGCGCCAGCACACCGGATAACGGTGTTTGTAGCGGTCCAGCCGGAAGAAGATGCGCTTTTCTTTGAGACTGGCGTAGACTGTCTCGTTCACGTCGTAGACGTTCTTGCCCGACAGCTCGCCAAAGCCTTCGATGAAATCGCCGAACTCGTCCAGCGGCGCGATAACCGCGAGGTCGTTCTCCTTGGACAGACCGAAGTCTTCCTTACCGGCCCCCGGCGCGATGTGGACGATGCCCGTGCCCTCGTCCTGGCTCACGTCCTCCCACTCGATGACGCGGTGCTTCACGCCGGCCTGCACTGGCAGCTCGTCGAACGGGCCGCCGTACTGCCAGCCGATCAGGTCGCTGCCCTTCAACTCCTGCACAACCTGGTAGCCCTTGGGCAGTACCGACAGCCGCCCCTTCGCCACGTACACCGTCTCCGTCTCGCCCTTGCGCGTCGGCGACGGCCCGCTCACCTTCACGTAGGGCAGGTCGGGATGTACTGCGGCGGCCACGTTCGCGGCCAGTGTCCACGGAGTGGTCGTCCACACTAGCAAGGCCTCGTCCGGCCGCTCGGCCAGTGGGAAGCGGATGAACAGGCCGGGATGGACGATTTCCTGATAGCCCTCGGTGACGATTTCGTGCTCCGACAGCCCGGTGCCGCAACGAGGACACCACGGCATCACGTCGTGGCCCTGGTACACCCAGCCGCGCTCGTGGCACGTCTTGAGGAAATGCCAGATGGTGTAGTTGTTCTCGTCCGACATGGTGTGGTACGAGTCGTCCCAGTTCATCCAGTAGCCAAGGCGGATGGACTGCTCGCTCTGGATGGCGGAGAATTTCCTCACCCGGGCCTTGCATAGCTCGACGAACTTGTCGATGCCGTAGGCCTCGATGTCGCGCTTGGACTTGAACCCCAGCTCCTTCTCCACCTCCACCTCTATCCACAACCCCTGCCCGTCGAACCCGTTCTGGTGGCGCTGCTTGAAGCCCTGCATGGACTTGTAGCGTTGGAACAGGTCTTTGTACGACCGCCCCCAGGCGTGGTGCACGCCCATTTTGTTGTTCGCGGTGATGGGGCCGTCGATGAACGAAAACCGCTTGTCCGACGCGTCGTTGCGGTGCAGATACTTCTGCATCACGTCGTTCTCATCCCACCACGTCTGGATTTCGTGCTCCATGGCAACGAAGTCCACCTTTGAGTTCACCGGCTTAAATACGTTACTCACTTATGACCTCTGTCCTCTCTCGCGTTTCGGATCGCTCGACAAAAATCTTTCACTGCGTCCGTGGAGTGGCCTTGGCCACCACCCACATGGTCATCGAATCGTCGTTCAGCGGCGCCAGCTCCTCGCCCGGCACGCGGTCGTTGCCGTACGCCTCCACCACGTCCCAGCCCGACTCCGCCAGCATCGCGGCCATCGTCTCGCGGTCGTACAACTGGTGCTCCATATCTAGAAGCAGTTTCATCTTCAGGTCGTCGCCGTGCTCCTCGAAATAGGCCCGGTCGCCGGTCAGCGTGCCGGCCTTCGCGTCGAACGTCCCCGTCTGGTACAGACGCAGCGGCCCCGCGCTCTCGACCGTCTCGTCGCGCCACACCTGCTCCAGCCACGGCGCGTGCGACGTGAGCACCACCAACGTGGCGTAGGGATACGTAGCCGCCTTGAGCTGTCCAAACAGCCGGACGTCCCGCTGTCTTCCCCAGTAGCCGTGCGAGTTGAACATGCTGATCGCCACGTCGAACGGCTTCTCGTGGCCCAGCGCCGACACCGCGTCCAGCACGTCGCCCTCCACCCATCGCACCCGAACGCCCGCACCCTTCGCACGCTCCTTCGCCAGCCGGAGGTATAGCGGCGACACGTCCAGACCGATAATCTCGTACCCCCTTTGCGCCAGCGCCACCGCGTGGCGGCCCGTGCCGCACGCTGCGTCCAGCACCCGTGCGCCCTGCGGCACCCCGCTGCGCTCGAACAACGTGACCAGCGCATCCACCTCGCCCACAGTGCGTTCCTCCGCCTTCTCCAGGAACGGCAGATACAGCTCGGCGTGCTCGACGAAGAGCCGCTGCGTCCAGTGTTTCGTTGTCGCCCCTTGTTTTATCGCCATGCTCGTCTCATCGCCCCAAACAAAAAAACCCGTCCTTCTCAGAAAGGACGGGTTTTGATTCCCGTGGTACCACCTTCATTCCCCGGCAGCGCCGGGGCACTCATCGGACCTCCAATAAGGCCCCACCTTTGCTAACGGAGGGCGACTCCGGCGGAGTTTACTGCCCACAAGGGGTTCAGTCCGCGGCTCAGGAGGGATTTTTGCCGGGTCGTATCGCGTCTGGCTCACACCGTCCCAGACTCGCTTGGCGACCGCCTCCCGCTACTCGTCTCCGTCAACGCCTGTTCGTCTAGCGTATGCCCGAAATCGGCGCGATGTCAACTGCCTACTTCGCTTCCAGCCTTGCCCGCGCCTCGTCCGGCACCGGCCCCAGCCGCGACCGCGTCGGCGCTTCGTAGCCGCCCGTGACGGTTAACGCCACCTCAGCCAACAATTCCACCCCGTCCAGAAAATCGGACACCTGAATGTACTCTGCGTCCACGCCGCCGTCCGGATCGGGGATGCTTGTCGTCGCGTTGTGGTAGTTCCCCAGCGGGAAGGCCACACCCGTCGTGCGGTAGCCCGCCAGTGCGAACGCCGTCGCTTCGCACGTGCCGCCGCTCATGAGCGCCCGCTGCGCCTTGAAGTCGGGCCGCCGTTTCCTGATGGCGTTCCGTGCTGCGATGAGTGCCTGCTCCGCCTCCGCGTCGAACGTCCACGCCGCGTCGCCGGTGCGGATGACCGGCCCCGCGCCCTGCTTCACGCCGGGGATGACGCTGCTCGACTCGATGGACACCACCACCGCCTTCCTGGGCAGCGTTTTGGCCTCTGCGATGAGCCGCGCGCCGTACAGCCCGACCTCCTCCGCACGCGTGAACACGCCGTACACGTCCGCTTCCGCGCCGCTCTCCACCAGCCGCCCGAGCACCGACAGCATCGCCGCACACCCCGCCAGGTCGTCCAGCGCCCGCATATGGATGACGCCGTCCGCGATGTTGAAATCGGTGAGGTCGAACACCACCGGCACCGGCGGCGTTAGCTTTGTCTCGATGGGCAGCTTCAACAGCACGAACCGTTCGGACGTTTTCGAAGAATCGGTCGGCCTGTCGTACGGGCTGGTCATCGCCGGGACCCGTCGTCCGTCCGGCAGCAGGATGAGCACCGGCACCGCGGTCGACAGCGCGCACACCGGCACGCCGCCCAGCACCCGCGCCACCACCCTGTCGGCGTCCACCTCCACCACCTCGAAGCCCGGATGGTCCATGTGCGCCACGAACGCCACCGGCGGCCCCTTCGGCTCGCCTTTCTTGTAGTGCGCGATGACGTTCCCGTATCTGTCGCGGCGCGTGCGGACGCCAAGCGTCTTCAGCGCATCGCGGATGAAATCACTCGGCGCCGA
>JAQBWG010000182.1 GCA_027625225.1 Chloroflexota bacterium
TGACCGCGAGTAATCCCAGGAGTACCAGAAAACGACGTTTCAAGAGCCAGTTGGACAAAGCGAGCCTCCCTGACGAATTTGGTGCATACGAAGAGTTCAAACTATGCACAAACTGTTTGCACACATAGGATGAACTGAGCGTTAGCGATGCTAGCAGCTTGCCCTTCTATCTACAATCAGTAAGCTCCGTTGTTAAGGAGTTGTAACTTCTTGGACGATTTGGTGTTCGTAGCAGGGAAGATTGGGAAAACGGACGGAGTCATCGGGGCTGCGGGCCACGCTCGGCGGGAACCTGTATGATGGCCCGCACATACGGGTAGTACGGAAATGCGAGGATGCGAATCATGAGCAATACATTGATTTTTGAGTTCGAGGTTAAGCGAGAAGCTGGCGAGCAGGTGGTTAGAATGCTCAGAACTGCGCTGCCAGAGACGAGGGCATACGATGGGTGCATTAGAACGGCTGTATTCCGAGAGGAGGGCGATCCCAACCGGTGGACGCTGGTGGAGGAGTGGGAGTCGAAGGCCAAGCTGGAGAAGTATTCTCAGTGGCGTGTCGAGACGGGGTTCACGGCGAAAATGATGGACCTTGTGGTGGGTCCGCCGAAGCTGACGTGGGTGACGCCTTTCAAGGTGTAGTTCTGAAACCCCAATATCTTCCAGGGCCATCCACATCAGTCGGGTCAAGCGGATGTAGACGTGGATGGCGTTGTAGGTTTCGCCATGGCCATGTGGCTGGTATGATAGCCCAGACTTACGGGGTTACCCGAATACGAGGAGGCACAATATGAGCGATACGCTAATCATGGAGTTCGAGGCAAAGCCGGAAATCGGCGACGGAATGGGAGCGGCCCTGAAGGCAGCGTTGCCGGATACACGGGCGTTCGATGGCTGCGTCAAGCTGGATGTGCTCCGTTCTACCGAAAATCCCAACGTGTGGACACTGGTGGAGGAGTGGAAGTCGAAAGCGCATCATGCGAAGTACGCGCAGTGGCGTACCGAGACGGGTTTCATGGACAAGATGATGAGCACGGTGGTGGCTCCGCCGAAGCAAACCTGGCATCAGTCGTTCGACGCCTAGTTTCTACGTCTTAGTCTTACTTTCCGACCAGAAAAAAGAACGCCCTTCTGCTGATTGCCGCGCTGTCAGCAGAAGGGCGTTTTGTATTGGGCGGGTTGTGTATCAGTCGGCGTTGAACCGGCAAACGATGGTTTCGGCGGCCTTGCCCAGACAGACGAGCGTGTTGCCGGTGTTGCCGCGAAGTTCCATCTGAACCGGTATGCGCTCACTGTCGGTTCTTACGTATACAGTAGCATACACGATTTCAGTTGTATGGCCTTCGTAGAATGTGGTGATGGTTATGACGCCACACGGCCCTTTGCTTTCGGAAATCAGTTCTGTTTTTGCTCCCGCAGGAACGTAGACGCTGACGTGGATGGGGTTGATGACGTCGCACCAGCGGTCGGCGGGTACGGCCACGTCTACATAGTAGGGCTGACCGTTCACGGTGAAGGCGGGCTGGATGCTGCTCCAGAACAGTCCGGCAAAGGTGACGGAGAGAGCGGCCAGCGGAACGATGGTTGCCGCTATCAGGCCGATGAGCTTAAGTTTTTTGTTTCTCAGGATACCTGTCATCTTCATCTCCTGTGTGTTTCCATCACAGAATCGGTATTGGATGTACCTAGAATGACAGGCGCATATAAGAAGACTATCCCACGGAAGATAAGAGTTTCATAAGAAACGGGCAGTGCCCATAGCCAAAGACGCTTACGCGGGAAACCGGACGTGTTCCGATACGGTTGGGGTAGGACTGATGGCCTAGCGGCGGCCGCCCATGATTCGAAGGATGAAGAGCATGAGGTTAATGAAGTCGAGGTAAAGGTGCAGCGCGCCGATAACCCCGATGCGGCGGACGGCGTGCTGGTCGCCGTTGTCCATGGCCTGAATGGTGAGCTTCTTGATCTTGTTGGTGTCGTAGACGATGAGTCCCATGAATACGAGGACTCCAACGATGGAAACGACCCATCCGAGGAGGCTGCTATCGAGGAATATGTTGATGATGCTGGCGATGATGAGCCCGAATAGTCCGGCCATGAGGATGGGGGCAAATTTGGTGAGGTCGGACTTGGTCCGCAGGCCAACGACGGACAGAGCGGCGAAGCTGGCGGCGGTTGCACCGAAGGCGCCGCCGATGGAGCCCATGTCGTAGGCGATGAATATCGAGGACAGGGTCAATCCCATAAGACCCGCGAACACGAAGAACAGGGTAAGTGCTTTGGACGGCGACATGCTGTTGATGCGCGCGGAAAGGAAAATAACGAGGCCTATCTGAGAGCCGAAGATGAGGAAGGGCATCCACCAGTTGCCAAATATGGTGTTGATGAGGGTGTCGCTGGAGGCGACGAGCACGGCAACGATGGTGGTGATGGCGAGACCGCCGGTCATCCACATGTAGACGTTGGTCATGGCGGCGGTGAAGGTGCGGTCTACCGCCTGCTTTTGTTCTGCGGACCAGCCGTAGCCGGGTTCGAAGGATGCTGCGCCTCTATTTAACATGTCGCCTCCCCTGCTTGTATAGCCGTATCAGTACGGTCTCGCAGGTGGCCCTCATTATAGCAAGTTTATGCGGGCACTCCGAGGGAGTAGCGGGGCGCTATTTCTTGCCAACGACCTCGACGAAGCACATAGCAAAAAACGCACCTGGAGCAACTCCCCATTCGAGTGCCGCGTCTTGTATTTCCTCAATGTGTTCGGCGGTCGTCAGTCCCAGTTCCATCATGCGACCTGCGATAGGGGCCAAAGCGAAGAAACTGTTTATCCACTGCCCGAACCAGTCTATGTCGTCGGGTAGGGCAAACACGTCGGACGACGAAGTCGCACTCAGCAAAGTAAAACCGACCGTGGAGACTATGGAGGGAAGCTTGTGACCCACGTCGGGGTCGCCGCCGTTGGCTCTCATCAGTTCTGCAAAAAGACGAGCCCCCTCACCAATCATGGGATGATCGCGAGGGCCCACGATGTTGTTGCTGAACTGCAGGTCGCGGATGCCGAGTATGCCACCGGGCTTGAGCACGCGCCGCATTTCGGAGATACCCTTAGCCGGCTCGGCCAGGTGGGATACCAGCGTGTGCGTGAAAACGGCGTCGAAGGTATTGTCGGCGAAAGGCAACTCATATACGTTGGCCTGAGTGAAGGTGGCGTTAGTTATCCCTCGTTTCGCAGCTTCGGCGGAAGCCATAGAGATTTGGGACACCTCCATATCGATGCCGGTTATGTGACCGCTGGAGGCAATCTGCGCGAGATCCAGACTGATGTTTCCCGGGCCGCAACCACAGTCGAGGACATTCATGCTCGGTCTCAGGTGAGGCGTGAAGAAGGCTGCGTTGTGTTTAGCAGTACGACGAGTCAACAGTTCAATCATCCGTTGCTCATGACTCATCGTGTAGCGTTCTTCTCTCTTTTCAGCCATAACTCGCTCCTTTTGTTACGAGAAACTTGGCAGCATGCTATCAAACTGTTGAGTTCGTTTACAAGTCGCGTGTTTTATGCCAATACTCCCAACGGATAGAGTGACTGCATGAGGTTGCCCCAGCGAAAGCGGTCAAGGGCGAGCATGGAGACGTCTATCGTGGCAGGCTTACCCAAGGCGAGTTCAGCCATGGCTCTGCCGACGGCGGGGGCGAGCTTGAAGCCGTGGCCGCTGAACCCGGCGGCGAGGTAGAGGCCTTCGATGCCGTCCACGGCGCTGAGGATGGGGTGCCAGTCGGGGGTGATGTCGAACAGGCCAGACCAACCGCCGCGGTAGTAGGCCCCGGCGAGGCGGGGCATGCGGGCGGTGAGTTGCTTCGATGCTTCTTCGACGACGGGCCAGTCCACACCGTGGTTGTAGTCGTCGGGGCCGGGCACGGGGTCTTCGCGGACGCCGACGAGCGACAGACCGGG
>JAQBWG010000183.1 GCA_027625225.1 Chloroflexota bacterium
CGCCCATCGCCAGCACCCCGACGAACCCGCCGATGGCGCGGCCGCGCTGTGCGGTCGGAAACGCAGAGGTGATGATGGGAAGTCCGGTCGCTTGAATCATCGCCGCGCCAGTTCCTTGCATCACCTTGAACAGCACCAGCATCAGCACCGATTGCGAGAATCCGGCTAGCAGTCCACCCAGCGCGAAAATCGAGACCCCGGCGAGGTATATCTTGCGGTGTCCAATCATGTCCGCCACCCTGCCGATGGGTAGTAGCAGCGCCCCGACGGTGAGCAGGTAGGCGAGCACGATCCACTGCACGTCGGGGATGGTGGCGTTGAAGTGGGTGGCGATACGGGGCACGGCCTGGTTGACGCCGATTTCGTCGAGCAGCGTTACAAAGATGCCGGGCGCGACGGCGGCGAAGACCAGCCATTTGCGGGCCGTGGGAATGCGGCGAGGTGGAGTTGTCGTTTCCCGTTCAGGTTTGGGTGGTTGCTTCAACTCGTAGTCTTTCGCAGAAAGTGTGAGGCGGCATGGAAGTCGTAGTAGAGGATTCGCAGGTCACCTTCTGTGGTTGTATCACCTGCGATGGCCGATAACAAGTGTGGATATTCAGGAGCTTTGAATCCGTTCGAGTACAATTGCACCTAAACTAACGAAGTAATGAATTCACAGGGGAAGCCGTGACTACACAAACCATTAAGATGTACGGAACCACCTGGTGCGGGGACTGCCGCCGGGCCAAGATGGTGTTCGATGCGTTCAATATTCCCTACGACTACACCGACCTGGGCGAAGACGCCGAGGCGCTTGCATACGTCAAGAGCGTAAACGACGGCAAGCAGATCGTTCCGACTATCGTGTTCCCCGACGGCGACATCCTTGTCGAGCCGTCCAACAATGAACTGGGCAAGAAGCTGGAGCGGTACCAGTCCGGCTAGACAGTCTCTTCTCTTTCTCTTATACCCTATAGTAAGGCGAACCGCGAAACGTCCAAGGGGGTAAATCCATGAAGTATCGTCGTTTGGGACATTCGGGACTCAAGGTATCGGCCATCGGTCTGGGGGCTAACAACTTCGGTACCGCAGCCAAGTGGCCGTTCCATCTGGGCCAAAAAGAAACGTCCGCCATCATAGACCGCACGCTGGACGTGGGCATCAACTTCATTGACACTGCCAATGCGTACGGCGCGGGCAAGTCCGAAGAATTTATCGGTGTCGCCCTGAAAGGCAAACGCGACCAGGCGGTTATCGCCACCAAGGTTTGGTCGGCGATGGGCGACGGCCCCAACGACAAAGGTAGCTCGCGTCATCACGTCATGGCGCAGGTCGAGAAGAGCCTCACCCGTCTCCAGACCGATTACATTGATCTGTACCAGTTGCACTCCTGGGACGATGATACCCCTATCGAAGAGACCGTCCGGGCGATGGACGACCTCATCACGCAGGGCAAGGTGCGCTACGTCGGCTGCTCGAACTACTCGGCCTGGCAGGTGTGCGAGGCGATGTGGACGGCGCGCAGTCATCACATGAACGAGATGGTCAGCGTGCAGCCGCCGTACAGCATGCTCGACCGCAAGGCTGAGGACGAGCTGGTGCCGTTCTGCGATGCGTACAACGTGGGCATACTGCCTTACTTCCCGCTGGCCCACGGCCTGCTCACCGGCAAATACCGCAAGGGACAGGCGCCGCCGAAGGGTTCACGGCTCGCAGGCAATGACCGGGGGATGCTCACCGAGGGCAATCTGGACATCGTCGAAAAACTCAATGCGTTCTGTAAAGAGCGCAGCCATACCATCCTCGAACTGGCCTTCGCCTGGCTTCTTTCTAGGCCCGCCGTAAGCTCGGTAATCGCCGGGGCCACCAAGCCGGAACAGGTCGCGTCGAACGCGAAGACGGTGGAGTGGGAGCTGACCGAAGCAGACCTTACCGAGATTGACGGCATATTGAACGCCTAACGGAGGGTTACGTTTTCCAGTCCTGCTGCGCGGGCGTCTTGTCCGGTCTGGCCGAACGCAGGTCGTAGTACGGCAGATAGGGCTTGTAGGCTTCCCATACTCGCCGCAGCTCCGGAACCGCTGCGTCGTGCGCGTCCACCCGCAGGTCGATGTCCAGCCCCGATGCGTCCGTTCGCGTCACGATGAGCGCCGCCGACCGCTCGTTTAGTTGACCTTGCCCGCCAGCCGCGCATCCCGCCTCGATGGCCTGAAGCAGCCGTTCCTCTAGTTCTTCACTCTTCGTAGACTCGAAGCTTCCGGCGATGGCTTCCACAACGTGTTTTCCCTCCAACACGTTTCCCATAGCCACGAACCCGTCGCCGACGGTATGTCCTGCCCACGCACGAGTCCGGTCGCCGGTATGGCACGCGGCGTGTCCTCCCTGGGTCACGATGCCGAACTGCCGGTAGTCGAAGAATTCGTCGATGCGGCGAAGCTCGTCGAAGACGGCCTCCGGCGAAACACCCCGCTCAAGCAACTCCACCGCCGGTCCACGCAGTCCGGGGTTGGCGAACGCCTGCGACGACAACGCGGCCAATCCCTGTTTCACGACCGGGCAGTATCCGCCGACTCCCAGCGAGTAGGTCGCGACTCCAATGCCGAGGCGTGCGGTTCTCGGACAGCGTCCCAGGATGGTGTAGGTCATGGTTGTACCTCCGGAGTAGATAACACGACGTTCCGTGGTTGCGGTATGCTAGTGCAAACAGTTTCCAGTTGCCAGCACTCAGGCTGATCGGGAGGAATAATAGTGGTTTTTACTCAATCCACCAAATCAAAACATCTCTTCTTTGGCGTCATAGCGCTGCTTATGCTGTCGTTCACCGCGGCGTGCAGCAGTGGTGCGGCGGCGCCGTCCGACACGGGTGAAACGTCACAATCAACGCCGAGCGGGAATGGGCAATCCTCCGGCTCTTCGGTTTCGACCAGCGGGCCGGGCAAATTTCAATTGCTTGAAGAGATGGACGCGCAGCGCGAGTCGGCCAGCATGGTTGTGCTGCAAGACGGACGCGCACTTATCCTGGGAGGCCGTACGGTATCCGGCGGATACTGGCTGGAGTACGAAAAGAGTGGCGAGGCTATCGCGCCGTCGAACGTGCTTGGAGGCTGGAGTGCTATCGCCGACATGAACGTGGCCCGCGCCGACGCCATCGCTATCGTTCTGCAGGACGGCCGTGTGCTGGTCGCCGGCGGTGAGGGGGAACGGAATCTACCCGTGAAGTCGGCTGAGGTTTGGGACCCTGCCAGCAACACGTGGACGGCCACAGGCTCGATGAACGAAGCCCGTGACCTGGCTACTCCCGTGCTTCTTCCCGATGGACGGGTTCTTGTAGCCGGAGGACGCTCCGTAGAGCTGGGGCTTATGGCGGGCGTAGAGATTTACGACCCGGCAACCGGCACGTGGACGAAGGTCGCTTCCCTTAATGAAGCCCGCATGGATAGTGAATCGGTGCTCCTTGCCGATGGGCGTGTGCTCACGGTCGGCGGAGGTAAGACGGACGGCCCCTACATCGCCACCGCAGAGGCCTACGACGTTGCGACCGATACCTGGTCGCCCGCCGGTGAAATGGCCACGGGGCGAACAGCGCATACCGTGACGCTGCTCACCGATGGCCGCGTGCTATCGGTCGGCGGACGGGGCAGCCTGGCGCGTTCGTCAGCCGACGTCTACGACCCGGCCACGAACGCCTGGACTGCGACCGGTGCTTTGACCGACAGGCGTTCCGACCACATCGCCGCGCTTACATCCGGCGGGCGGGTCATCATCATCGGCGGTGTCGGAAACCGGAACACGACTGACATCTGGGATCCGGCTACCGAGGAATGGACGGCGGGCGCGACTATGCAGATCGGACGCTACAACCACACAGGCATCGCGTTCGAGGACGGTCGCGTGGTCGTAGGCGGTGGAAAC
>JAQBWG010000184.1 GCA_027625225.1 Chloroflexota bacterium
TCGGGCTCGACCGGATGAACTCGGGAACCGTCGGGTATGACATCTCCAACAGTTCTTCAGCTATGTCCAGTATCCTGCTGTGGTTCTCGGTGTGAATCTCGGAAAGCGCCTCCGACGTCTCTAACATTGTGTTCGGGATGTTGACGACACCCTGATTCAGCATCTTCTCCGAGAGCGCTAGGAACCGCATCCGCTGCGACTCCTCGATTCTCGGAAGAGCCTTGTAGCTCGCCTCGAAGAAGCTCTTCACCTGCCGCCAGCCCGATTCCACCAGTGTCACCGACAGCGACAGGAACGCCTCCTTGTCGTCGCCCACCAGCGGGAAAAGCCTGTGCCCTATACTCAAACACTCCGCCGACATGTCGTACGAATGCCGGGAGAGCAGGTCGAGGAATGTCACGAACCGCTCGAGTTCCTCGAACGTCAGGCTTTCCAGGAGTGCCGGGGTATACTCGAAGAACCGGGTGGACAGCGTACTCGACTTCCACGTCCCCTTGTATAAGCTCTTGCCCAGGTTTGCCCAGCTCTCGATGTGTCGTGAACGGAGCTTCTCCATCGTGTCGGGACTTGCCGTAAAGTACGCAACCGCGAGCGTGGGAGACTCCAGAGATAGCCCGCTGCCGCACTCTCCCCACTTCAGGAAGTAATTAATCGGCATGGTCTCCGCCACCTGCGGCCCGACCTTGAAATACAACACAGCCGCTTCCCACGAATGCGCGTTCTGCCCCGCAAGGTCGACGCCCGTCTCCGCCCAGCGGGTCAGTTGCTCGTGGTCAAGCTTTTTCGACAGCGCCGGCCACACAGCATCGAATTCTAGGGTGACCGCTTCCGGGCACTCCGCCAGTCGCGCCTTCATCGCCGTATAAACAGCCGTATTTTGGGCGGCAGACATCAGTTCCTCCACAGCCCGTGTCCGTCGGAAGGCTGCGTCACTACCCTCAAGAACTGCTCCAGCACCCGTGCCGTCGCCCCATAGATAAGTTGACCTTCGTAAGAATAACTGGGGATACGCATCGGCTCACCATCCACAATCCGCATGTCCGCACGAACGTTGGCCTCGTCCACCAGAGCGGGTATCGGCACCTCGATAAGTTCTGAAACCTCGCCGTTCAACCGGAACTTATACGGATACGGAAACACCCCTACGAACGGGCTAATGACAAAATTGGTTGGGGTCTGCACATCGTCAAGTTCACCCAAAACCTCAACATGCTCCGGACGAATCCCAATCTCCTCGAACGTCTCCCGTAGCGCCGTTTCCTTGAGGTCGCGGTCCGACTTTTCTTCCCTGCCACCCGGAAACGCTATCTCACCGCTATGTCGCGTAAGCATCTGACTCCGGCGGCTCAACAACACCCAGGGCATCCCATCTTTCCGATAGACCAACAGCATCACACCTGCTGGCGTGAGCGATGTGTCTACGATAGGAGATTTGGAGGTCTTTGAAAGTGCGATACGTACAGTTTCAGCAATAGCCGCTGGCATAGTTTAAATACGTAGCCTCTTTTTCAGTTCTCCCGAACAGACGCGTGGCCTATTCGAAAATTGAATTCGCAACCTCTGCGATGCTGCGCTGCACAGACTCATCGTCCGTAACCGCCCATGTCACACCGACCTGGCACGCCCTTCGCGCGGGAATGCCCGCCTTCATGAGTTTGCCGGTATAGATAAGTAACCGTGTGCTCGCCCCTTCACCAAGGCCGTGCTCGCGCAGATTGCGGACTTTTTCGCCCAGTTTGGCAAGCTGCATCGCCGTCGTCTCATCCACTCCGGTCTCGTGCTGGACGATTTGCGCTTCGATTTCTCGCGGCGGCGGGTTGAACTCGATTGCCACGAATCGCTGCCGCGTGCTGTGCTTCAAATCCTTCAATGCGCTCTGGTACCCCGGGTTGTACGACAACACCAGCAGGAAGCCGTCCGCCGCTTCGAGTAACTCACCCTTCTTTTCCACCGGAAGCAACCTTCTGTGGTCGGTGAGCGGATGGATGAGCACCGTCGTGTCCTTACGCGCTTCCACGATTTCGTCCAGGTAGCAGATGCCGCCCGCCTTCACCGCACGGGTCAGCGGCCCGTCAATCCATACCGTACTGTCGCCCTCCAGCAGATACCGCCCTACCAGGTCGCTTGCCGTCAGGTCTTCGTGACAGGCAATGGTTACCAGCGGCAACTCATCGCCGTTTCGCGAATTATCCAGGGTGTGTCCATCTTTTCCCTTACGGGGTTTGACTTTCGTCAGGGCCGCACCCATGCGCCAGGCCATATACTCCACGAATCGGGTTTTGCCGCACCCCGTCGGCCCCTTGAACAGTACCGGGATACGTGAACGATAAGCAGCCTCGAAAAGTTCGACTTCATCGGCGACTGGAATATAAAAAGGCTCTTCGAGAGGCCGGTATTCTTCGATGATGTAGCTTTTATAGAGTGTTTTGGTAGATGAAGTCATTGTCCCTTATCGTTCTCCTGATATCTGGATGCTCTCAGTCTCCAAGAGGCTTTAACCTGCTCTTCAAGTTCCGCAAGCGTGCCGCTGTTTTCTATCACAACGTCAGCATAGCTCACACGTTTATCGTCCGTCATCTGGGATTGTATCCTGGCCCGGATAGATTCTTCGTTAGCCCCACTCCGCCTTCGTAGTCTTTGTAGAACCATATCGGCGGGACTAACCACCACCCAGATTTCGTCAGCCAATCGCGCCCAATTCGCCTCAATAAGCAATGCGGCCTCTACGACCGCGACACTGCTGCCCTGTTCTCTCAGTATATCCAACCTATCCTTCATCATAGTGTACATACGGGGATGAAGGATAGCGTTAAGGTGCTTCAGTGCATGGGCATCGGAGAAAACCACTGCACCGAGTTTCTTGCGGTCTACATCGCCTGACTCTGCAAGAATCCCGTCGCCGAAAGCTTGTACGACTTCCCGCCAGCCCTCGGTTCCTTGTGCATACGCCTCATGCCCAACCTTATCGGCATCTATAACCTCAGCGCCCAGACCTTGAAGAATCCGCGCCGCTGTTGACTTGCCGGAACCGATACCGCCCGTAAGGCCGATGACCAACATTACTTTATGTCTATACGGCCCTCCGAACCGGTGGGTGAATTTTAGCACAAGACCCCGCTAAGTCCACCTTGGCAAATCCTTTCGACACCCAAGTCCAAACGAATCTGTGGAGTATAATGGGAACGCCTATAGAGTGCGGCAGAGACGGCGCGCCTGGGCGGAGGTGCCTGATGGCTGATTTGACCAAACGCGAAAAGGTATATGAGAGCATCGTGCAGGCTCGCATAGATGCCTGCTACCTTCTGGCGCTCGAATTTGCCCGCACCCACGGCTACCTCCCCAATTTTGAGACCACAACCCACATCACACCGGACACCGCCCACATCGTTATTCCTATCATTCCCGAGGAAATCCTCACCGACGACGAACAAAAACTACGTCTCCAGGCGGGTAGCATCGAGTTCATCCGGTTGACCACCGACACCACCCTCTTTCAGGTGTTCATCGGAGACCCCGTATGGTCGCTGGTTACCACAGCGGACGGTACCGGCGGAGCCGCGGCGGCCGCCAAAATGATTTCCGAAGACGCCCACGAATACCTCGAAGGCGTCTGGCTCGGCGTTCTGGGCCGGTTCCGCTCACTCAACCTCGTCCCCACCCACCGCGTAACCTCGACTCAGAGCGCCACCAAACAGCGCACATGACCTCGCGACTTTCTTCCCTGCCCAGTGTGGATAAAGTCCTCGCCGACCCCCGCATTGCTCATCTACTCGAGTCCTTCTCCCGCGAATCGGTCGTCGAACTGGTACGCGAGGGCATCGCCGCCGCGAGGCAACACACCCTCCAGAACGGCAACTCCCCCACCCTCGACGCTATCGTCGAAGACATC
>JAQBWG010000185.1 GCA_027625225.1 Chloroflexota bacterium
CAAAAGCTGGCTCCGGCACAAGAAAGTCGAACTAATCCAGTCGGTGAACCCACACTGGCGAGACCTTGGCGAAGACTGGCAGGACGAATCAAGAGCAAACCCGCCGATGTAAAGTGTCATTCTGGACCCTGAGCTTGTCGAAGGGGAAGAATCTTGGGTGGGGCCGTAATCCCCTCCCCACAAACAACCCGAACGCAATAAACAAAACACAAGGAGTACAACAACACCATGTCCACCATCCTCGACCTCACCCACGTACCCACCCTCGACCTCCACTGCTTCGCCTACGAGAACCACCCCCTCAAGCCCGAACACCTCTACGGCCTCTTCGCCCTCGGCGGCATCATCGTCGGCTCTGTGCCTGAAGACCAGCTTCTCCCCCACAAGGCCCGCCTCGCCGAGAGCGCCGTCACCTATCGCACCTTCATCAAAACCTGGGCATCCTTCCTCGGCAGCGAAGCCACCACCGAGTCCACCATCGCCGCCCGCAACGCCTCCGACTTCGGCGACTACACCCGCTCCCTATTTGAAAACGTCAACCTCAAGACCATCATCGTCGACAACGCCACCAACACCATGGAGCAGACCGACAAGTTCGGCCGCACCTTCCCCGGCGAATACCGCAAGACCTTCCGGCTCGAAACCCTCGTCCGCGACCTCCTCAAAACCGAGAAAACCTTCGAAAAACTCGTCGCCAAGTTCGACTCCACCATCGAGGCCGCCGTCAAAAAGCACGGCTGCACCTCCTTCAAAACCGTCATCGCCTACCGCACCGGCCTCGACGTGGGCATCGTCTCCGAGGCCGACGCCAAGGCCGACTTCGCCACCCGCGAGTCCGACGTCCGCTGGTTCGGCCCCTATGCCAAGAAGCTGCGCGACTTCCTCCTTCGCCGCGCCATGATTAAGTCCATCCCCTGGGGCACCCCCGTCCTCATCCACACCGGACTTGGCGACACCGACATCGTCGCCGCCAAGTGCAACCCCGCCAACCTCACCGACCTGCTCAAAGACCCCGAGGTCATGCCCGCCAAAATCGTCCTCATCCACGGCGGCTTCCCCTACACCCTGGAGGCCGGATGGCTCGCCAACGTCCTCCCCAACGTCTACATCGAACTCTCCTGCGGCGTCGTCCCCTACATGGAGCCCGCCGTCGGCGTCCGCCGTTACTCCGACCTCCTCCAGTGGGTGCCCCTGACAAAACTCATCTTCGGCTCCGACGCCGGCGACTACCCCGAATTCCACTGGTACTACGCCCGCTACGCCAAGCAGAAGATGGGTGCCGCGCTGGGAGAACTCGTCGACAACGGCATCTTCACCGAAGCCGAAGCCATGCAGGAAGCCGAAAACATCTTCTACAACAACGCCAAAGCCCTCCTCGGCATCTAGAAGCATGCATTCGGACACGCGACCGACCACTCGCCCTCCCCGAAATCGCCGCGCGGTTTCGGTTCGTCCTGAGCAACGCCGAAGGGTCGAAGGACGCACAACGCTTCGCCCCGCACTCGGCTGTCCAGAAACTGTCTCACTGGAGCGAAGCGGAGAATCTGGGGCGGAGTCGATTATCTCCCGTGGGGAGATGCAATCCCCTTCGCACTGGTTCACTCCCGATATTCGCAACCACTACCCCTTCCAAAACACGGGGAGTCCAGAGGGGCAAGCCCCTCTGGCGGGGGAACTGGGGGTGTCCCCCAATTACTTTTTATTCCCCCTTCCTTGCGAAGGAAGGTGATCAGGGGGATGGTCGAAAAAGCAACAGACAGGCATTGTTTAGACACGTAAAGACAGCGCAGAGGCATCATTTTTCGAAGCAGACCGCACACACAAAAGCATAAGGAGAACAACAAAAGTGGCCGATCTCACCCGGGTCCGTGACGCAAAATCCGACAAAGGTATGGCGACCTCCGCCAACCCCCTCGCATCCCAGGCCGGCATCGACATCATGAAGAAGGGCGGCAACGCCATAGACGCCGCCGCGGCCGTCTCCTTGGCCCTCGGCGTCGTCGCGCCCGCCTTCTCCGGCATGGGCGGCGGCGGCCTCATGCTCGTCCACATCGCCAAAACCGGCGAGAACCACGTCATAGACTACCGCGAGACCGCGCCCGGCCTCGCCACCGCCTCCATGTACCGCACTCGCTCCGACGGCGAAGTCGAGGGCGACGAAAACTTCTACGGAGTGAAAGCCCCCGGCGTCCCCGGCAACCCTGCAGGGCTTGCCCTCGCGCTAAAGAAGTTCGGACGCCTGTCCCTCGCCGACGTCGCCCGCCCAGCCGTCTCCCTCGCCCGCAACGGCTTCCCCGTCAGCCATCTAATGGGCGCCATCTTCCAGGAAAACCAGGACAACTACCAGCGCAAATTCAAAGCCTTTCCCGAAGGCGGCAAAAACCTCCTCAAGCCCGATGGCACGCCGTACAAGAAGGGCGAGACCATCGTCTGGAAGGACTACGCCAACACCATCGACCGCGTCTCCAAGAACGGCACCGCCGAATTTTACGAAGGATTCGTGGCCGACTCGCTTGACAAGTTCATGACCGCGAACGGCGGCCCCATGCGGAAAACCGACCTTCTCAACTACAAGCCCTTCATGCGCAAACCGCTCGTCGGCACCTTCCGAGACCTCCAAATCGTCACCCTCTGCCCACCCAGTTCCGGCGGCATCGCCCTTATCCAACTTCTAAAGTTGTTTGAAAGCCTCGACCTCAAGAAGACCGGACACAACACCTCGGAAACCATCGAGCGCATGTCCAAGGCACTCGGCCCCGTCTACAAGGCCCGCGACCTCGTCGCCGACCCCGACTTCGAGACCGTGGATTCGGCCAAACTCACCTCCGCCGCCTTCATCAAGGGCCTGCAAGGCCAGGCCTACGGCGTCGAAGGCGCGCGCCGCGACGGCTCCCACACCACCCACGTCAGTGTGATGGACGCTGAGGGCAACATTGTCTCGCTCACCGAATCGCTGGAGTGCTTCTTCGGGAGCGGCGTGGTGGTGCCGGGAACGGGCATGTTCCTCAACGACACGATGCACGATTTCGACAGTGTGCCGGGGCATCTTAATTCCGTCGCTCCGGGCAAGCGGCCCAAGAGCAGTATGACCCCGACCATCTTCTTCAAGAACGGCAAGCCTGTGCTGGTGGTCGGCAGCGCCGCCGGGCCGCGCATCATCACCGCCGTCCTGCAGGTCGCGCTGAACGTCTTCGAGCACGGCATGGAGGTGCAGGACGCCATCAACGCGCCGCGGTTCCACTTCCAGGGCGGTAAGAACATCCGCATGGAAAACCGTATCCCGCAAGATATACAAAACGAGTTGAAGCGGCGCGGATATGGGATAGAACTGCATCCTGACTACGACCTCGAATTCGGCGGTGTGCAGGCCATTCTGGTCAAGGACGGCATCATGCACGGAGGGGCCGACCCGCGGCGTGACGGCGGCGCAGTCGGTCTTTAGCCAATGCGACTTAAAAACAAAGTCGCACTTATCACCGGCGCTGCGGAGGGCGTCCCCAGCAAACTGATGGGGCTTGGTGGGGCGACGGCCTGGCTGTTCGCCCGCGAGGGTGCGAAGATTGTCGTGGCCGACGTGAACGAAACGAAAGGTCAGGCGACGGTCGAAGGATTACTTGCAGACGGCCGCGATGCGATGTTCGTCAAGTTGGACGTGATGCGGAAAGCCAACTGGCAGGCTGCGATTGACGCAACTGTTTCGCAGTACGGACGGTTGGACGTACTGGTGCACGCGGCGGGGTCGTACATCCTAGGGTTCGTGGAGAGTACGCCAATCGAAGACTGGAACCGCCAGATGGACATTCACGGCAAGGGCGTTTTTCTAGGCACCAAACACGCCATTCCGGCGATGCGCAAGAACAACGGCGGGAGCGTGGTAGTCATCT
>JAQBWG010000186.1 GCA_027625225.1 Chloroflexota bacterium
CTCAACGCGCACTTCGTCGGTCAGCCCTCTCCTTCGCTCATGCCCTCCGGACCGTGAACGGTTACAGCCAGAACACGTTGTCAATGTCCGGGATCGAAGTCGGGGGCCGCTTAGGGATTGCGTACTGAGCAGGTGAAGTGATCGGCAAAGCGGCAAGTGCGAGCAGAGTGGTCGCGAGGAGTGTCCGGTGGCGCATCATGGTCTTCATTATGCTCCTATCACCGCTACAAGTTCGTTGGGCTAACGCCCCGCCTCATGATTTTGAGCGGAGCGAAAATATCATGCAGGCGGATGTTCGGCTCTCAATATGGTCATCTTCACGAAGAATCGCCGTTTCGTCCAGTCCGGCTTCGTCAGCACCAGATGCCGGTTCGCCAGATGGTCCAATGTGGTGGGCATAATCGACACCGGCTTGCCGTGGAAAGAGAAGAAGGATTCGGGATCGCGTTCTCCCTTCGGGTAGTATCCGATTGTGAAGTGCATGCCGTTGACACGAGCCGACGGCTGGCCCTTGGCGTCACGCGCCTCCATCCCCATTGCGACTACTATTGCGGGATCGAGATTCGGGCCGCACGTCAACAGGCGCGAGATGAATCGCTTTGCCTTGCCCGAACAAGTGAAGGGGGCTTCCTTCATTCCTTCCCTCTTGCCGAACGCCCCGCCTGAGCCTCGCCGGTGGAGCGCAGCGGAACCGGCGTAGCGCTCCAGGCGGATGTTCGCATTTCATCTCCACTCTGATGGTGCCGCGTGTCCGGTTGCTACACGCCAAACCGCACACACTGGTCGAAAGAAGATCCAGACCGGCTCCTTCCCATCGAAATCCCATCCACCAGGAACATCAAGATTTGCGCCTCGGCAGAAGGGGCCACGGGGAAGCGGACCGTATGCAACCGGCCGGCAATCGAAGTACTCCTCGTCTCGGGGGCACGCTGGCGACGTGAAATCGAAAACGACAGCGGCAGTGGCCAGATAGACCACCAAGGCTGACGCCGGGACTTGCCACCAGAGATGTCGTCTGATCGCGTTCATCTTTTCCGATGCGAACGCCCACCGTCACCGTTTTCTGGAAGGCCGTCCGCGGCCTTCCAGAAATACGGGTGGACGGTGTTGTTGGACCCTCACTTGTCCTGCTTCTTTTCCAGATGCTCTTGAACCAGTCTGACAAGGGCCTCCGGGGTGGATGCCCTCATCTTGTTCTGAATGTACACGACCTCGACCTCTTGAATTGAGACTTCGACGGGGATCTTGCGCAGAACGATGTACGCATCGACCAGCAACTGGGCAGGGTTGCCACGGAGGGTCATGCCGACGATGCCCAGGAGTGGGACCTTTGCGCCGGACATGAGGGCGCGGGTCCAGACTCGCATGGGGGATGTGGCAAGGCCGTAGATCCAGCCCACGGCGACCGTTACGCCAACGCCGAGCACGAATGACTTGGGATCAATGTTCATATTCATTCAGGTCCAACGCCCCGCCTCATGATTTCGAGCGGAGCGAGAATATCATGCAGGCGGTTGTTGGGGATCAGAAGTTCCTCTGGCCAGTCATTGCTTTCACGACCACGCCCGATGGTGCCGACAAATCAACGAACAGAGCCTCAAAGGAAAGGCCAGTTAACGAGGTGGACGGCCCGATTCTGTATTGAAGCTGTCTTGCTCCGTTTGTCGGCCAGTTTTCCAATGCATACATGGGGTCACCGAGTATCAGTCGGACATCGTCTTCCGACTTGCCTATTAGAGTCCCCTGCTGGACGAGTGCTAGCGACATTTGGTGCCTTGGGTTGGCCATTGATCTGTGGGAATCGGTAGCGAGCCACGTCGCCTTGTCGAAAGCGAGGGGCTCAACCGGTGCTTCGCGCTGGTTGCATCCCGCGAGCACTGTGACGGCAACGAGTATCGACAAGAGTACCAAGTCTCCGTTCATATCCTCATCCCCAACGCCGCCGTTGAGGTTCCGAGCGGAGCGAGGTAACCTCCGACGCTTTGTTCGACCGCCCTCATCTCTCAGTGCCCTCTGGTTGGAGAACATGCTGCACGAATTCCGGTTTGGCTTCGTCCACCGCAAGATGCAAATCCCGTGGAAAAAGCCTCTTCGTGGCACCACCGAAGGTTACAATGACACAGCCCTTACTTCCGAATGGTGGAGCATCTACCAGATAGGCTTCGACGCCTCCCGTCGGCCTTGGACGAAAGCGGAGATTTCGAGTGAAGAGGAAAGGAACATCCGACGGTGCTTCGGCGGCATTCGTAAAACTCGCATTAAGTGCCCAGGCGTTGTTTTCTGATTTCATCGGCCATTCGCGTGCCGGAGGAATCTCCGGAGCGGCGAAGAAGGCAGCCGAAACGTCGCTGAAGACTGTTGACTTGCATGCGTTGAAGTATGCCGTAGATGATGTCCATGCGCTCGTGGGGGTGGGGTAAGTAGTTGGTTCTCCGGCTTCGTAGGCATCCATTTCTGCTGCATACATCAGCATGAAAATGCCACGGCCATTACTGACCGTTGCGGTCATTTTTGCGCTTCTCCGTCCTGGCGTGCAAGATGCCACCGCAGTTGCGATTGCTATGGCGGTTATCAGGGTGACGACTGCCCAAATGGTTTTGTGTTTCATCCTTTAGGTCGAACGTGTGAGTGAGGCGTTCAGTGAAGGCCGTCCGCGGCCTTTACTGAATCGCCTCCACTCGATGGTTGGGAGATCTTTTGTTTCTTCCCAGTATGCCAAGTGAGTTCCGGATCGAGGTAGTTGATCGTCTCAATGCTCGTTTCTTCGGTGAAGGCTATTTCGAGCGGGCCAGCCGGTGAATCGAAATAGACCCAGTTGCTGAGTGACCACTCAGCTCTGAGTATACCACAACGGATGTGGAGAACGCCGCCGTCGTTTTCGACATCGTACCCATCGTCCCCATCGTCCCTGTGCACGCGTCGGTATTTCTCGAACGCCTCACCGCGACCGTGCTTGGCGGTTGCGTTGGTGAAGCTCCCCGAGCCGTCTGACTGTGCGGACCATACGTATGCCACTCCACCGTCGCCGTTGGTGATGGCAGCGGTCAGCATGACCGCTGCGTGCTCGTCTCCGTGCCGAACCAGGAAGAACTTGCCAAGGGGCACCTTAGCCCCACCGTCGGTGACGGTGCCGGGCGGATGTTCTGCGCCATGTGCAGATGCAGTCACGAAGCAGAAGGCCAGAAGCGTGCAAATCAATCTCATCACTTTCCTCTCCCAACGATTCGAAGCAGCATTTGGGCACGGAGTGACCAATAAGCTGACTTCGCTGGTTAGCTTTTCTTTTTTCTATTTACCACGGATTTGTCATGCCTCCACCCGACATGTAAAATTGACCATCAGGTCTAAATCCAACCATGGAATGCCCCTCTACTTTATTGTGCAGTTGGTGAAATATTAAAGCACCTCTGTCTTCTCGAACCCACATCGTGTGCTCTGGTGATTGTTTAGAAAACTCACCTCGCACAGGCCCGTGGAGTTTTGAGAGCACGAGAGCTTCTTCGGAGGTGTTAAGCATTATCCGCTCCGATCCTGACTGAATGAGACGACTCTTGAAATGAACCACCTCTTCCGCTGTAAGCGGATCAATAACCTTTCCCCACTGATATGGCAGGTGTCCGCATCCAGCACACAATAGCATGGAGAAAAGGAATAGGAGAAGCACGCTTGAGCGAGATTTAGGTATAGTTTTCATTTTATTTCCTTAGCTAACGCCCGCCTCCGCTAAATGCTATTTCGAGGGCTGACCCTGACGGCCCCCGCGTATCCCGGTCCACCGGCGGTGTTGACTTCCTTGATGACCAGTTCATTGACCAGGGGGATGGCTTCGC
>JAQBWG010000187.1 GCA_027625225.1 Chloroflexota bacterium
CTATACATCCCTATGACCGCCACCGCCACTCCCAGCAATACACCAATGATTGTCAATAGAGGGCCGGTGTCAAGCCAGCCATCCAGGGCCAATCCTGCAATCGCGCCTCCCGCTATGCAGATAGCTACATACCAGCCGATGCCTACCAGTCTGAGAATAAGAGCAGACTTTTGGGCGTTCATAAGGCCCCCCTCAATGGATTGCAAATGTTATCACAATCTCAGAAACAGGGTCAACAGACTTTGTGGATTTTACTTCACTTGTCGGACGGAACGGAATCCGGCCCCAATACCGAGTGTAAAAACCACCATAATGACTGCTGCAGTCAGCGTTGCTGTCGAAGCGCTAAACCGTTCGGCGAGCAAGCCGGCCAGCACAGCACCTAGCGGCAGGAATCCCCATGTTGCCATAACGAGCCCGGATACACGTCCTCTCAGGTCGTCTCGGATATTGCCCTGCACGAGGGCGTAGGAGAGTGTTTGACTTGCTGTGAATCCGGCTCCAATGAGCAAGAAGAGAAATAGAGCAGACCCATAAAACGAGTTGAACGAGAACAGGGCCATGACCGCCGCAGTCATTACCATGGAAGCGAGCAAGACTATTCCCTTACCACGCATGTTAGCGAACGTAGCTACAGCGATGACACCGAGGACGGAACCTGCACCTGAAGCTGCCAATAAGAACCCTAATCTCGTGCCGCTACCTCCAAATAACTCTGCGTTATACACGGGCATGAGTCCATTAGTGAAGGGCGTGACCATAAGAGGCGGGATGATTGCGCATAACAATAAGCCAGGAATGACAGCGTTTGCTTTGGCGTAACGACCCATTTCGGCTAGCCCAGAGAAGACAGACCGGAAACTCACTTTTACCTTGGGAGGACGTTCCGTGACGATAAGGAATGCCATCACGCTGGCGGCGAGTTGCACGCCTCCTTCAGCAAAAAGTGTTTGCCCGGGACCGAACTGATCGAGCACAACGCCGCCGATGGCAGGGCCGGCGAGGCGGGTTGTGCTAAAGGCAAGTTGAGTCAGCGAATATGCGTTCATCAAGCTATGTCGAGGAACAAGTTGAGGTGTGATTGCCATTCTTGCGGGTTCGATAAGAAGCCACGCGCTGCCTATAAGAGGTACGAATACGAGGATATGCCAGGTTTCTACATGTCCGGTAATCACCAGTACGCCGAACAGTATTGACATCGCCGCTTGATAGGCGGGCAGGATAATCAGAATCTTTCGCCTGTCCCAAGCGTCTACAAGAACGCCACCAATCGGCCCCCCGATGAGTTGAGGCAGGGAGTCAAGGCTTAGAGCAAGTGTTGTAATGAGTGCGGACCCTGTCAATTCGTAGACAAGCCAACCGATAACTACTTGTTGGAAGAAGTAACCGCCGCTGGTGCCTACACTGGCGAACCAAAGCAAGCGATATCCACGGAAACGCCAGGAATCAAACGTTCGGACACGCGACAAAAACCGCACAGGGCCGGAGCGGGAAGGCGACAGGGCTATTGCCCGTTCTTCGTTAGAGGCCGTTATGCCTAGATTCTGCTGTTCGTTTCCCTGTTGTTCGTCCAAATGCCTTTGCCATATCGCAATGTTTTGTATTAAGAAAAAGCCCCGCAAGCTTGCGGGGCTTTTTCTTCCGATTCAACGCGTGATTTGCTTGTTCTATTCGCTAGATAACTAGTCCGAAGACATCCTCTTCGATTTTCCGCCGCCGAGGTCGTCAAGGTCAAGATTTTCTATGAAGTCGCTGAAAGCTGAGAGGCTTCGCAACTCTTCATCTCTGAGCGGACGTGGTTCAGCTTGGTCTTGTCCCGGAACAAGGGGCTTGCCTGTTTCTTCGTCCATCTGGACACCAGCCTTTTCGAGGACAGAGTCATCCGCGAATATAGGAGAAACGGGCGAGATTTGGGCTTCGAATTCAGTATGCGTTTTCTTTAACTGTTCCAGATAGCCCTGGGCTTCGGCAATGGTGTCAAAGGCGTGTCGACCTCCCTCAGGGTCGACTACATAGTACCCTTGCCGTACCGCCAGGGCGATAGCGTCACTGGGCCTGGAGTCGATTTCCAAAGTGGTTCCATTAGATTGCAGAACAATCTTGGCATAAAAGGTGTCGTTATTAAGATCGGACACAACTATTTGTTTAACAGTTGCACCTAGTGTGGAAATAATGCTCCCTAGCAAGTCGTGGGTAAGAGGGCGCGGCACTCCAACATCCTGAAGTTTCACAGCAATCGCGTCCGCCTCATTCGGGCCTATCCAGATAGGGAGGTAACGATTGGAGTCTTTAGTTCGCAAAATGACGACGCGTTGATAGTTCAAAAGGCTGACGCGTATGCTATCTATCAGCATTTCCATCATTGTGCGGCTCCCTCCTCAGACACTTTTCCCATTCTATGTCCGCCCCATAGGTGTGTCAACGCGAATGATACGTGCCTTTCTATAGGCATTTTCTAAGAGAATCTTCGCTAGGGATTCCGTGAAACGGAAGTGGAAGTGCGAGAGTGGGTACGTTTTCACTATTTAGACAATAGTATTCCGGGTTCTTTTTTCTAATTCAGATCGTGTTAACAACACAGTACGTTCACAAGTAATACACTGAATCTTCACATCGGCCCCGATGCGTGTCACCTTCCACTGCAATCCGCCGCAAGGATGCGCCTTCTTCAATGTCAGTGTGTCGCCTAGCTTGTAGTCTTTCGCCATCCCTTGTTATCTTCATCAAGTATTGTGTTGATACTGTCGCGTAGTTTCCGCGCAGACGTTGCAGCAGCCTGACCGAAGGTTTTCGGGTCATCAGATGCGTAGAGTATCCCGCGGGACGAACTCACCATTAAGTTCCGTCCATTTACATCTACCCCTGCCTTGACCGAAGCCTGAAGGTCGCCGCCCTGGGCGCCGATGCCTGGAAGCAAGATGGGAAGGTCAGGACTCAATTCTCGGATTGTGGCGAGTTGCTCGGGATATGTTGCACCTACTACCAGGCAGACGTTGCCATGGTGATTCCATGAATTGGCTGCTTTAGCCACATGCTCGAAAAGCGCTTGGTCAGTCCCTGCGATAGATTGGTCTTGGAATTCGCTAGCGCCTGGATTGGAGGAGCGGCACCATATAATAATTCCCTTGTCCTTTCGTTCGAGGAAGGGATCGATGGACTCACCACCACCATATGCATTGACGGTAGTAGCATCGAAACCCCAAACGTCGAACATGGCTTGGGCATACTTCCTGCTAGTACTACCGACATCACCACGTTTACTATCCCCGATAACAAGGACATCCGGAGCAACGGAACGAATGTGCGCCACTGTGCCCTCTAGGGCCTTTAGTCCTGCGATACCCAATGCTTCGTAAAATGCCAGGTTGGGCTTGTAGGCGCAGACCGAATTCGCAGTCGCATCTATGATTGCCCTATTGAAGGAAAGAACATTGGACACGGGCATAAGTTCGGGGTCGGGGTCAAGCCCTACACATAGCAAGCTCTGATTTGTTCGAAAGGCCTTATCCAATCGGTCGAGAAATCGCATATTGTCGATGTGCTCCGTTCCTATCCCGCTACCATATATCCTATCCGAAAACAGATGAAACGTGCCCTTTGAAACGATGACAAATACAAACGACTTGAAACTTCAACTCACTCTGAAGCAGGCGTATCACCTGTTGTTCGATACGTATGGGCCACAACATTGGTGGCCAGCTGATGGGATGTTTGAAATCAT
>JAQBWG010000188.1 GCA_027625225.1 Chloroflexota bacterium
TGGCTTGACGCCCAGTTCCCAGCGCGTTTTTGGAATTGGGCCGAAAACGCTGCCCCCATCTAAGAGGAAGGTACCGTCGCTCACCAGATTGATGGATGTTGTGCCGAGATTCAATGGTCTGCTCCTGTCGCCTCAATACTGGCCGTCGGCATTGAGGGGAGAAGCGAGGCCATAGCGGCACATTACTAAAATAAACCGCGGCGGCAGAAATCAGACACATAATGCGCGCATGTGCGCGCTGCGATTGTCGAATCGCACCCTGGCGTCTAACCGAATCCAACGCTGCTAGTCGTTTTGAACGAGCCCGTAGGCGGCGCTAGAACTCGGATGTAACCCCAAAGAATCCCAACCGTTACGGTCTACCAACTAGCCTTGTGTCCAGACCGATAGTGACGCCCGATGGCGGAACGTCAAGGCGCAACCGGCGCGCCTCCGGGTGGAACGTGCCCCCTCCAACCCTCGTCCTGCACCATATTTCCAATCGAGGCGTTTGTCAAGGGTTCTTGTGCATGATGCCTCGGAATCGGACGAATTCGCTTTAGGGCTTTGTGATTAGTGAATCAAAATGTACCAGAACAGGCGTACTTATGGTGGGAATACGTAATGCCGCACAGGGCATGGCCAAACGAGACCGCTCAAGACACGTGTCTGCGGGTACGAAACTGCGCCTACTCGCACGGCTGAGACCCTACGAAACGGTATGTCGCGTTCAGGCCGCTGCGTGGCGGCTGGAGTGAGGCCTACCGCGCTAGCCCATCAGTTCATCGAGCGCCGATGCGAAGGCCTGAAAGGTCAAGTCCAGGTCTTCTTGTGTATGAACGGTCGACAGGTAGAATTTCCAGTCGCCCTTCAAGATGCCTCTTTCCAGTAGCATCTCGTTGAAGCGCATGGCCTTCTGCTTGTCGTTGGCGAGGAGGGAACGATAGTCGGTGATCTCGGAGTCGACGAACACGACATCGAACAGAGGTGGCTCACCTACGATTTGGGCGGGGACCTCGGCCTCGGTTAGCAGCCGCTGGAAGCCATCTTTGAGCTGCCTTCCGACTTCGAAGAGCCGTTCGTACGTGCCCTCGCGTCTCAGGACTTCCAGTGTGGCAAGTCCGGCTGACGCAGCGACAGGGTTGCCGCTCAGCGTGCCGATCTGAGGCATATAGCCACCGGTCTCGCGGGAGACGGGGTCGAAGTGAGACATCATTTCCTCGGTTCCCGCGACCGCGGCAAGAGGGAAGCCGCCAGCGATGGTCTTTCCGAGAGTACAGATGTCGGGGGTCACGCCGTAATACTCTTGTGCACCGCCGTACGCCAGCCTGAAGCCCGTAACGACCTCGTCGAATATCAAAGGGATTTCGTAGTGACGGGTGACCTCGCGAAGACCCTCGAGAAATCCGGGAACAGGGGGAATGATCCGTTGGAACGGCTCCACGATTACCCCACCGAGCTCCTCGTGATGCTGCTCAATAATCGCTGAGGCCGTTTCGATGTCATTAAACGGTGCGATTAGCATTTCATCCCGTATCGAGCTCGGAATGCCCGCGGAATCGGGAGCGGCCTGTGGGTAGTCGGGAGGATCGGCAGGCGACATGCTCATCAGTGCATAGTCGTTCATCCCGTGGAAGCCGCCTTCGAACTTCAAGATCTTGTCGCGGTTTCTGTAGGCGCGGGCGGTCCGCATGGCGTAATGTGTAGCCTCGGACCCAGAGCTGACGAACCTGACCTTGTCCGCGCACGCCACGGCGTTGACCAGCTCCTCGGCCAGCAAGATTGCGTGCTCATTGTTGGTAAAGAAGGTCGTACCCTTTTCGACCTGTTCACGGATGGCGGCCAGCACATCGGGGTGGCCGTGTCCGACCAGCATCGGGCCCGAGCCCATGAGGTAGTCTACTAGCTCGTTGCCGGAGACGTCCCAGACCCTGCTGCCGTGGCCTTCTCGGATTATCACGTTGATCGGGGTGTTGCCGAGGCTCCCTCCCGGCAGATACTGACGAGCCTTTTCGTCCAGGGCTCGCTCTTCGACAGAAACCAGTCTCTTGGGCATGGACTCCTCCCTTACCGCCGGTACCGGACTGACGGACGCGATTATAGCAACCCGTCAGCCGTGGCGGAAGCTCGACCGGCACCTATATACTTGGCACCGGGTCCTGGTCCGTTGAAGGAACGCCAAGCGTAGGAGCAATTCATGAAGATGTCGGTCGCGACTGGCGACATAGCGCAGCACGAAGGCCCGGCGGTTGTGGTCAACCTTTTCGAGGGTGTGACTGCTCCAGGTGGCGCGACTGGAGCGGTTGACGACGCTCTGGGCGGCGCGGTTTCGCGTCTGATTGAACAGGGTGAAGTCAAAGGCAAACGCGGCGAGATAACGGTAATACACTCGCTTGGCAAGCTGCCCGCTGAGCGAGCGGTCATTGTCGGGTTGGGGAAGCAGGACGAGTTTACGCTGGACGTCGTGCGAACGGTCTCCGCACAGGTCTGTAGGCACCTTCTCAAGATTGGAGTGTCGACCGCCGCTACGATTGCCCACGGAGCCGGGATTGGAGGATTGGAGGCGGCGGCCTGTGCCTCCGCTATTGCCGAGGGAAGCGTCATGGGCCTGTACCGATTCGACAAGTATAAGTCTAGTCACGATGGCGGAAACGACCTGGACGAGCTGGCCATCGTCGAGATCGACCGGTCGAGGCTCGCCACCATGGAGAAGGCGCTAGAGGAGGGCCTGGAACTGGCCAACGCCGTCAACCTATGCCGTGACATGGTGAACGAGCCAGCCAACGTCATGACGCCGACGCAGATGGCGGAGGTGGCTCTGGACGTTGCCCGTGAGGGACAGCTCGAGATACGGGTGCTCGAGCGGTCCGCCATGCAGGAGATGGGGATGGGCGCGCTGCTGGGCGTGGCCCAGGGCAGTTCCGAGCCTCCCAAACTCATCGTGCTCAAGTACACGGGCAACCCCGATGACCCATCCGACACCGTTGGGCTTTTGGGAAAGGGGATCACGTTCGACACGGGCGGGATCTCGATCAAGCCGGCGGCGGGGATGGAGCGGATGAAGGGCGACATGACCGGGGCCGCCTCGGTCATCGGCGCGATGCAGGCGATCGCCCGGCTGGCGCCGGCGGTGAACGTCATGGCCGTCGCGCCCTGCACGGAGAACATGCCGAGCGGCTCCGCGACGAAGCCGGGCGACGTGGTGTACGCCTCGGACGGCACGTCGATCGAGGTGATCAACACTGACGCCGAGGGGCGCCTGGTCCTCGCGGACGCCGTCGTGTTCGCACGCGAGAACGGCTGCACCGCGATCGTGGATGTCGCCACGCTCACGGGCGCACTCGGCACGGTGCGCATGGGCCTGTTCAGCAACAACGACCGCCTCGCCGCCGAGGTCGACCGCGCCGCCGAGACCGTGGGCGAGCGCGCGTGGCGCTTCCCGATGGACGACGAGTACTACGAGCAGATCAAGTCGCCGGTCGCGGACATCCAGAACACCGGCGGTCGTGACGCGGGCTCGATCACGGCAGCGAAGTTCATCGAGGTGTTCGCGAAGGACACCCCCTGGGTGCACCTGGACATGGCCAGCGTGATGACGGCGACGACCGACAAGGGCTGGCAGGTGAAGGGGATGCGCGGCACGCCCGTGCGCACCCTCATCGAGTTCGTCCGGAACCGCGCTCGCTAAGTTCACCCTGCTCTCGCCAGCGAAAGCCCCGCGAACGGAGACATCCAATGA
>JAQBWG010000189.1 GCA_027625225.1 Chloroflexota bacterium
GCCGGACGGCTCCGACCCCTATGCCATGCCCGTTCCACTGTTGCAACGAGCCGACCCGCGCCAGTTGAAGGCGCGACTGCGTATCGGCTGGTGCGCCGAAGATGCGTTTGCGCCGGTGCAAAAAGACGTGCAGAAAGTAGTACGCCGCGCAGCTGCGCATTTGGGTGAGCAAGGCTATCAGGTCGAAGAGGTTACCCTGCCCTGGCTGGCCGAATACGACTACCTCTCGGCGCACCTGAATATCTTTACTGCCGAGGTTGTGGCACACGCCAAACCGATGATTAAGGGCCGTGAGGACGAACTGTCGCCGAGTACGCACTTCTTCTTGAACTCGAAACAGCCCAGCTTCCAGCATTACCTGGCCGACCGAGAGGCGATGGAGCGACTGAAGCACAATACTGCGGCATACTTCAAGCAATACGACGTGTTGCTGGGGCCCACGACGGTGATGGCTGCGTACAAGCACGATGACCCTGAACCGTCAATTGACGGCCAGAAGGTGCAAAAACTTCACGTGACCAAGAACACCTCGCCGTGGGACTATACCGGTTCGCCCGGGCTGTCGGTGCCCTTTGGATGGACGTCGGACCGCTTACCTGTAGGAGTGCAGCTTGTGGGACGACACTTCCGCGAAGAGGTGTTGTTGGCACTGGGCAGGGAACTGGAGTCGGGTGCGGAGTACCGGAAGCTGCCTCTTTAGTTTGCTAGCCCTTCGGTAATTCGACTACCCCGGTGGCCCCCAGTAAGGCCAGCTGGTCGAAGACGCTATAGAACTCCGTCACCTTTCCGTTGGCGACCCGCCACAATACCATGCCGGAGTATTTGACGGGCTTGCCGGTCGCGGGTACACCCATGAACTCACCCTTATGAGTCGCGCGTACGGTCATACGGAGCAGCACGTTGTCGCCGTCAGCGATAAGTTCGTCAATACCGTGCACGAGGTCGGGGAACGCGGCGAAGAAACTCTTGGACAAGTCCTTGTATTCTCGATAGGGGATAGGAGGGTTGCCCATGAGGTACACCTGGCAATCGGGGGCGTAGAACTCGTCGGGCGGTTCGTGACGCCGGTCAAGCTCCTTCACAAGTTTGCGGATGAATTCGATGCTTTCTGTGGACACGAATAACTCCTGTGTGATTTTAGGTTTCGACTATACCGCATTGATACCGCCGTCCACCACCAGCTCAGCGCCAGTCACGTAGGACGACTCGTCAGAAGCCAGATAGAGTATCGGATAGGCGATTTCGTCCGAGTGGGCGAATCGGCCCAGCGGCGTTTCGTCTATCCACAGCTTCGTCCAGTCCTTGTCGGTCATGTACGGCACAGCCATCGGTGTGTTGGTGTTGCCAGGGTGGATTGAGTTTACCCGGATGTTCTCCTTGGCGTACTGGATGGCCGCCGCCTTGGTGAATATGCGTATCGCACCCTTCGCAGCCTGGTAAGCTGTCGCCGCACCGTACTTGATGCCCACGATGCCGTGCATGGACGATACGTTAACAATAGAGCCGCCCGCGACTTTTCGCATCTCAGCGATGGCGTACTTGGTACCCAGGAACGTGCCTTTCACGTGCACGTCCATCATGCGGTTCCAGTGTTCGAGCGACGTGGTTTCGACATCCGAGCCGCCGCCGGTCAGGCCTGCGCTGTTTACCAGTACGTCGAGCCGCCCGAACCTGTCTACCGTGGTCTGGACGGCCTGCTTCCATTCGTCCTCGCTGCTGACGTCCAGTCGGACGAACAACGCATCGCCGTACGTTTCCTGAATCTGCGCAGTCGTCCTCTGGCCCTGCTCGGCGTTAATATCGGCGATGACTATCTTGGCGCCTTCTTTGGCGAACAGCCACGCAGCCGCGCCGCCGATGCCCTTAAGCCCGTCGCGCTCCGCTGCTGCCGCGCCGGTGACGATGGCGACCTTGTCCTTGAGCCGTTGTGTCATTCAGTCCTCTTGGGTGAGCATCTTCACGCCGCCTATCTGTTTCAATAGGGTGAGCATATCGAAGCTACCCGAAAATTCACTTATCTTCCCGTCTCTGAGCCTCCACCAGTTGATGCCCGAATAGTTGATGGCGTTGCCGGTCGCCGCGACGCCCATGAACGTGCCTTTGTGGGTGCCGGTGACGTGCTGGCTGAACGCGACGATGTCACCATCGGCAATCATCTCTTCTATGTGATGGATGAGGTCGGGAAACGCGCCGTAGAAGCCCTTCGATGCCTCCTGATATTGCTTGAGGGTCATCGGCGGAGTGCCTGGAAACGTGATTTTGACGTCCGGGGTGAAGAACTTCGGGTTAGGTAGATGGGTTGTGTCCAGGTCTTTTATGTAGCGACGTACTACGTCTTTGTTCACTTCTGACATACAAACTCCTTTTTCTGGCTAATCGAAGTTCCGTAGCTTCTCAACCGTCTCGGCATCGAGCCTGCGTACGATTTCGGTTACCAGTGTGACCGTCTGGTCGAAGTCGGAGCGACTGATGACGCTGTTGTGGCCGTGCAGGTAGCGTGTAGGCACCGAGATGTTGATGGTCGGCACCCCCGAGTACGACCGCTGCATCTCTGCGCCGTCTTCGCCATATCCTGACAGCACCTCGAATTGCACGGCGATGCCGATGTCGTTCGCTACGTCCACCACGAAGTCGCGCAGCTTGAGGTTGGGCAGCATGCTGCCGTCGTGGAGAAAGATGCCCGGCCCTTTGCCCAGCGCTTCCTGTGCCTCCTCCGGCGTGAAGCCGGGGTGGTCAGCGGCGATGCCCGATTCGAGGTTGATGCCGATGTCCGGCTTGACCTGGTACGAGGCGGTCTGCGCGCCCCGCAGGCCGACTTCTTCCTGCACCGTGCCCACACCGTACACCGCGTTCGGCGACGGTTTCGAGGCGAGGTTTCGCATTACCTCGACCATTGCGGCGACGCCCACGCGGTCGTCCCATGCTTTGCCCAGGTAGTGCTTTCCGCCCGCGAAGGGCATGAATTTGCTATCGGCGGCGATGGGGTCGCCCGGACGGATGCTTAATCGTTCCTCGGCGTCCTCACGGCTTGTCGCGCCAACGTCTACGAACATCTCCTGCCATTTGAACATGGCGGTGTTCCGTTTATCCATCGGGATTGTGTGCGGCGACTTGAGGCCGGTTACGCCCGGCACAGGCCCGTTGCGCGTCAGCACCACCCAGCGCTGGTTGATGACCGCATAGTCCAGCAGACCGCCCAGCAGTTGAAAGCGCAGGTACCCCTCCGGCGTGATGTGTTTTACCAGCAGGCCCACCTCATCCATGTGCGCCGCCAGCATCACCCGTGGCGTCTTCGTCTTGCGTCCCAACTTCGCGATAATCGAACCCAGTCCGTCCGTCTCCATGCCGTCTGTAATCGGTTCCAGTTCGTGGCGGACGATGTCCCGCACCGGCCCCTCGAACCCAGTCGGGCCGTAGGCGTTTGATAGTGCTTCCAGTAGCTTTGCGACTCTATCCATCATTTCTCCTAGCGAATAAACCGGCGCAGCACGTTCTCCGTGATGCGCGAGATGTTGTTGTCGTAGTCATTGTAGGACAGGCAGCCGATGTAGCTGATGGAGCCCACCGAAAACACCGCGCCGTCGTTCGGCGTCTCGAAATACACCATATCCGACCGCACGCGCGGCTCCACTGAGCCGCCCTGCTTCGAGTTCGAGCCGATCACCTCCT
>JAQBWG010000190.1 GCA_027625225.1 Chloroflexota bacterium
TCGGCGACGACGATTGCGTGCGCGGATGTGGACAACGACGGGTGGGCGGACATTTACGTGGGGAACCTGCAGGCGGAGGAGTTCCGGACGTTCGCCTCTGCTAGCCATCCGGGGCATTACAACGTTTTATACCGTAACAACGGAGATTTGACGTTCACGGACGTGGCGGAGCAGGCGGGTGTGCGGGGGCCGCAGATTTTGATGCGTGACAGTTCGGGGGAGCCGATGGTGTTCACCGACCCGACGACGGGCGAGCAGTACGAGGGATGGGATCCGGCGGTGCACGACAGGCTGGGCAATCAGGTGGGCGACCCGACGGGGATGACGCATGCAGTGATGTTTTTCGATTACGACGATGACAGAGACCCCGACCTGTTCGTGGCTGACGACGGGGACAGATTGAAGATTTACCGGAACGATAGTGCAAACGGCGTGGTTTCGTTCACACAGGTGGCGGACGACCTGGGGTTGGACGCAGTCGGGGCGTGGATGGGGTTCACGACGGGCGATTACGACGGCGATGGCGACCTCGACGTGTTCGTGACGAACATCGGATACCATCCGTCGTTACGGAGGCCGCAGGAGCGTCCGAACGGGTCGTGCGAGTATCACCACCAGTTCGCGTGGGGCACCTGCCTGAACTATCTGTTGAGGAACGACGGGGTGAAAGAGATTGCGGGAGTAGGAGTGGTGGGCGACTTTAAGAATGTGGCGTGGGATACGCCGGTACGGGCGAGCCTTGGGCTGCCGCCGGACTCACTGAACATATCGAGGATATACCGGACGTTTACTCCGCCGACGGGCATCGCGGCGTACGACTTCGGGTTCGGGGCGACGTTCTTCGACCTGGAGAACGACGGCGACCAGGATCTGTATTGGCTGGGTTCGACGAAGGGCAGGGGGGAAGGCCCGGGCGGAGATGTGTATCCGGGCGTCGGACGGTTGTTGCGCGGGGATGGCACGGGGGCGTTCGAGGACATCACGGTAGAGGCGCACATGCTGGATATCGTGGATGTGGACTATTCAATCACGGACAAAAACGTTGAAGGGTTCGACGCTACCGGTCAGAGGATGAGCGGACGGTTTCATGAGAATGGCAAAGGTGTCGCGCACGGTGACCTGAACGGCGACGGGTATGTTGATATCATCGGGACGAACAGCAGTGGTCTCATCTGGGAAGGCCGGTCGGAAAATCTGGCGCAGGCACAGGGGCCTGTGTTCATGTGGGTCAACGGCAACAGCGGAAACCACTGGCTGAACATCAGGCTTCGGGGCCGGATGGCGATTGACGGAACAGGGAGCAACGCTGACGGCATCGGGGCACGGGTGTACGTTAAGTCAGCCAGTGGTTCAGACAGCCAGACGGTTGTGCAGGTACAGGAAGTGCGGGCCGGTTCGAGCTATCTTTCGATGGACAGTATCGACTTGGAGTTCGGCGTCGGCGGGGCTACCATAGTGGAAGAAATCACCATCCTGTGGCCCAGCGGGAGAGAGCAACAATTAACTGATGTGGCGATTGACCAAGTCCTCGAAATCGTGGAGCCACAGGGATAGAGTGCGTATATGAAATTCAATAAGCCGATTCTATTTATGTGTATGTTAGCTTATGCGCTGCTAGCTGTTATCGCCTGCGGCGACGGCGATTCGGGAGGGCAGGTTTCGACCGGAACGCCCACCGCGACACGGCCTCCGGAGTCGGCGGTGGCGACGTCGCGAGACCTGCTCGAAAGTGCGTTGCGGTTCCAGGCGCAGGGGCAACTTCAGCCAGCGCTGGACGCTCTGAACCAGGCAGTGCGGCTCGACCCGAACAATATGGATGCGTTGATTGAACGGGGTGACGTGTACCGTTTGATGGACCGTTTGGAGGAGGCAATCGTTGATTACACGGATGTGATTGCCCGACATCCGGATGATGCCGAGGCATATAACAAGAGGGCGGCGTCGAGAGCGAAACTCAGCCGCCTGCAAGCGGCGGCGGACGATTTTTCACAGGCCATCCGCATATCGCCAGATGCTGCGTTGTACCGGAATCGCGGGTTGGTGTACTACAACATGCGGAACTACGACGAGGCCATCGCAGACTTCGACGCGGCGTTGCAACTCGACCCGACATTGGCGGTTGCCTTCAACGACCGGGGTCTGACGTACATCCAGTTCGGGCAGTACGGCACGGCAATCGAGGACTTCGACAGGGCTATCGAACTGAATCCGAACTTTGTGGCAGCGTACACCAATAGGGGCGACGCCTGGCAAGGCCTGGGTAACTTCTTCTTTGCGATAGACGATTATGACGAGGCGCTGCGCAGGGACGGTCGTTATGCGCTGGCGTTCCACAGCCGGGGCAGAGCGTACCGCGCGGTGCAGGACTACGAGAATGCGATTGGAGACTTCACGCAGGCCATCCGGCTGTCTCCCCGGGTGGCGGAGTTTTACTACAACCGGGGCATTGCGTACGGGCTGGTGGGCGACTTCACCAGCGCGATAGACGACTATTCGCGGACGCTGCAGAACGACCCGCTGTTCGCCGATGCGTACTTCAGGAGAGCAGGGGCGCACGGACAGCTGAACGATTTCGTGAAGGCCGTCGAGGATTTGGAAATCGCCATCAAGCTGGCTCCGAACCGTGCGGACTACTGGCAGAGCAGGGGCGTGGCATATAACAACCTGAACCAGCCGGAGCGCGCGATTCCCGATTTGAATACGGCTATCCAACTCAGTCCGGAGAACGCGGTGTCGTACAACGACAGGGGCGCGGCGCATATGGCACTGAAGAACTTCGCGGCTGCGCTGGCAGACTTTTCGAGGGCTATCGAGTTGGATTCGCAGTATGCGGTGGCGCTCACGAACCGGGCGAACGCGTATTACCAGCTCGAACGGCATGCGGACGCGGTGGCCGACTACAGCGCGGTCATCACGCTCAATCCGAGCAGTGTGAGTCCGTACGTGTTGCGGGCCACGGTGTATACGGCGATGGGTGAGGACGAGCTGGCGGCGCAGGACATCGCGGTGCTGGCCAACCGCGGCGTGGATACGTCGAGGCTGGAAGCCGACCTAGCTGGATTGCGGGCCGAACGCGGGGGCTAGTGGATGGCGGCGGCGGGCGCGGCTGCGCGTTCGTTGACGAGGTGGCCGGTGCGGAAGCGGTCCAGCACAAACGGCTTGATGAGGTCGGGCGTCTTTCCGGTGGCGATCAGTTCGGCCATGCACTTACCGGCGATTGGGCCGGCCTTGAATCCCCAGGTTCCCCAGCCACAGGTCATGTAGAACCCTTCGATGTCGTCCACTTTGCCCATGATTGGCGCATAGTCGGGACTCATGTCGCACAGGCCCGCCCATTGCCGCATGACTTTTACGTCGCGCAGACAGGGCAGCATCTCCAAAACGTGTGTAGCAAGGCTCTGAAGCTGGTGCAGCGTCGAGCGGTGGCTGTAGGACGGATACGGCTCTACTCCGCCGCCGATGACGATTTCGCCGCGGTCGGTCTGGTAAACGTAGGCGTGGAGGTTGGCGGAGGACAGGGTTTTGTCCAGGAACGGTTTCATGGGCTCGGTGACAAATGCCTGCAGCGGATGGGTGCTGATGGGGAGACGTGTGTTGAGCATGGCTGCGATGGTAGAACTCCAGCCGGCGGTGTCGGACAGGACGGTTCCGGCATGGATGGGG
>JAQBWG010000191.1 GCA_027625225.1 Chloroflexota bacterium
GTGAAATGGCACGTGGTTGATACTCATGGGAATCCAGCCGCGTTCTCCTGCCATAACTAAGGTGTCTGATTTCGCCGAAAAGCCGGCCACCGCGATGGGCGGGTAGGGCTTTTGATAGGGCTTTACATGGATTTTAAAGTTCATCTCGGGATTTGGTTCCGGATTGATGAAGCGCCAGTGGCCGTTGTCATGCACGCCTTTGGGCAGCGTCCCATCCCATATCCCCAGCACTGCATCGAGCGTCTCGCGGGTCACCGTGCGCTGCTCACCCTTTTCGCCATCAATTTCGAATACCTCGAAGTCGAGCGGCGACGCGCCGGTGCCGATTCCCCACATGAACCGCCCTTTGGCCATGTGGTCTAGCTGAGCGATGCGGTGCGCCAGATGAAAAGGATTGTGGTAGACCATACAGGTCACGCCGGTGCCCAGCTTAATGTTTTTGGTGCGGGCCAGCGCGTTGGCGATGAATAACTCCGGCGACGGAATAGGCTCCCATTGCATGGTGAAATGTTCACCAATCCACGCCTCTTTATAGCCCAGCTTATCCAGCACTTCAATCTGCTCTAAATCATCGTGGATAAGCTTGGTGAAGTCCGCACCGGGCGGATGTAGTGGCATTGCAAAATATCCGACTTCCATGTCAACTCCTCGTATTAGCTGCAGGGATTATAGAGACCGTTCAAATATAAGGCCAGCTTGCGTACCTATCCGTCACAGGAATAGTATCCACTCGGAGGATATTATGCGACTGAAAGACAAGGTTGCTTTGATTTCCGGCGCTGCCCGGGGACTCAAGGGCGAGGTCATGGGCATTGGCGGCGCGGCGGCCTGGCTGTTCGCGCAGGAAGGGGCACGGCTTGTCCTCGCGGACCTGGATGAAGAACGCGGTGAGGCGACGGCTGCGCAGCTTCGCGCTTCTGACGCCGAGGCCGTGTTCGTGAAGCTGGATGCTACGAACGCAGTTGATTGGCAGCACGCTGTTTCGCTAGCCGTCCAGGCGTTTGGCCGCCTGGACGTTCTCGTTAATTCCGCAGGAACGACCCATTCTCATAGTGTCGAAGGTCTGGACTTACAGGACTGGAACGCTCAAATGGATGTTCATGCCAAAAGCGTGTTCCTGGGCATGAAGCACTCCGTTCCGGCCATGCTTGAATCGGGCGGCGGCTCCATCGTAAACATCTCCTCCATGGCCGGAATCATCGCCGTATCCAGTGCCGCCTATGCCGCGGGGAAAGGTGCGTCGCGTATCCTCACCAAGGCGGCGGCTCTCCAGTACGCGAAGGACGGCATCCGCGTGAACTCCGTCCACCCTGGCTGGACGGACACACCGCTCGCCCGTTCCACCATGCACCACATCATGACCGACGGCTCCGGAGATACACGCGCCCAGCGTGTGCCGTTGGGGCGGCTTGGGCGGGCCGGTGAGATTGCTCGAGCGGTGCTGTTTTTAGCCTCCGATGAGGCATCCTATATCACCGGCGCCGAGCTGGTCATTGACGGCGGTGTCACCGCACAATAGCCATCCGTATATCAGAGCTCTGTAGGCTTCTTGACCATTCAAAGCCTCCGACCTAGAATGAACACCAGTTCTAATCCGTGTCGAGGGTGCTTATGAACCGGCTTCGACCCCAGTCCCATCTCATAAAAATGTCTGACCGGGTGCAGAAGCTCCGGCCCCTGCGCCTGAAAAACATGCGCGCCTTCCGCCCTCGAACCAGTTCCCGTCCGTTAGCCAAGCGACTAAAACAATCGCTATACCAGCCGATGAAGCAGTCTCTGGCACCACTCCGGCCCAGACCTCCCGTGTACATGATTTCGCCTTCGGGAAACAGGGCCTAGAATGCCGTCCACAAAGGCAGCGGGACAAAAGACCCCGATAGAAAATTCGCCTATCGCCGGTCGCGTCGTATCGGCCGAACCGCAAGACGAAGACTTTTCATTGGAAACCAGTCTCCGGCCCAGAAGACTGGACGAGTACATCGGCCAGGACAGAGTGAAGGAGCTTTTACAAATCGAGATTGTCGCCGCCAAACAGCGTGACGAGCCGCTCGACCACCTTCTTCTTTACGGGCCGCCCGGCCTCGGCAAAACCACCCTCGCTAACATCGTCGCCTCCGAGATGGGCGTGAGCATCAAGGGCACATCCGGCCCGGCCATCGAGCGGGCTGGCGACATGGTCGCTATTCTCACCCAGCTCAAGCGTTACGACGTACTGTTCATCGATGAGATTCACCGCCTGCCCCGAATCGTCGAAGAGGTTCTCTATTCGGCGATGGAAGATTTCAGCGTCTCCTGGGTTGTGGAAAAGGGTCTCAAGGCTCGTAATGTCAACCTCACCGTGCAGCCATTCACGCTTGTCGGGGCCACCACACGGTACGGCGCGCTCAGCGGACCGCTGCGCCACCGCTTCGGCTCCATACACCGCCTGGACTACTATGACGAGGCTGCGATGCACTCCATCGTTCAGCGCTCCGCACGTATCCTCGAAATCGAAACCTCCCCGGATGGCGCGCACGAGGTCGCGCGCCGCTCACGGGGGACGCCGCGTATCGCCAACCGGCTGCTCAAGCGCGTCCGCGACTACGCACAGGTGCGTGCCGACGGAGTTATAAGCGACGAGGTGGCCAGGGAAGCATTGGGTGGCTTACGAGTAGATAGTCTTGGCCTGGACGACATAGACCGGCAGGTGCTCAAAGCCATCATCGAAAAGTTTGGCGGGGGCCCGGTCGGGCTGGACACCGTCGCAGCTTCCATCAGCGAAGAGTCGGAGACTATTGAGGACGTATACGAACCGTTCCTGTTGCAACTTGGCTTTCTTGACCGCACTCCTCGCGGACGCACAGCCACTCCGCGCGCCTACGAACACCTGGGCATCACGCTCCCCGAGAACAAGGGCGGTACCTCTCAACGAAGCATGTTCTAGGGCTGATGCTTACGCCAATCGCCTAGCCGGCTCGTGCCACGGATGGCCGTCCGTCTTTTGCATAAAGTCCCGCAAAATGTCCCGATTGGTTGCCAGAATGCCCTCGCTGGATAGTCCGGCCCGATTGCCCATGCGGTCTACAACCACCCCACCTGCCTCTTCGACGAGCAGAATTCCGGCCGCCTGATCCCACGGAGCCAGCTGATAGTGGAGGAACAGGTCTGTCCTCCCCGCTGCCGCCCACGACAGGCCAAGCGCGGCCGACCCCATGATACGCACCGTCTGCACCCCCGGCCATATCTTTTGTACCATGTCCAGGCTCTGCGCGGCTCCCTGGTCAACATAGCTGAGATCCATGCCCAGAACGGAAGATTCGAGGTCTTTTCTGGATGAAATCCTTATGCGCTCGCCGTTGAGATATGCACCTTTGCCCTGTTCTGCCAGGAATAGTTCGTCGCGCACAGGGTCGTGATTCACCCCGACGACGACCTCCCCGTCAAGCGCCAGTGCCACCACAGTAGAGAAATGGGGGATGTCCGAAGCGTATTTGCGGGTGCCGTCGAGCGGGTCAACAATCCACAGCCATCCGGCTTGGTCGGGACGGGGCGCAGCCGGGTCTCCGCTCGATTCCTCACCCAGGATTGGTATCTGGGGGTATTCCTTTGATAGCAGTTCCTTAACTGCGTTCTCGGCCTCGGTATCCACCTCGGT
>JAQBWG010000192.1 GCA_027625225.1 Chloroflexota bacterium
TCCGCCTGGGCTCCTCGTAGTTCAACTGATAGCCGCAGACGATGCACGAGTCGTATTCGCACCACTGGTCTTTGTCGCGCATCATCCGGCCATCACAACGCCCGCAACGCTTGGAAAGTAACGCCGACATCTTTACACCTCCCTGAACTGCATGTGCAAACGATGTCATGCCCTGATAAGAGCAGCGGCCTATAGGAGGTAAGAGTTTGGAAAGAATTCAGCCCGGTCGAGAGGGTGGCAGCCTCCTGGCTGTCTGGGCATCTGGAAGCCCAGGCGTCTGTTCAGGTTATGTGCGGTCTTTGAGGCGGCGGACGAGTTTCAGGCCGGACCAGACTTCGTCCACTGCACAGACCTTGACGTCCACCAGTCCGGCGGCGAGGGCGACCTCGCGGACGACGTCCTCGGTGACGTCGGTGGGGACTTTGGAGGCCTTCTTGGGCCAGGAGACCCAGACCATGCCGTTCTGTTTGACCTGCGGCTTTGCTTCTTCGAGCTGAGTTACGAGGTCGGCGCGTTGGGTGACGAACAGGTGGACGACGTCCAGGGGGCCGTCGGTGAGAGCGATGTTGCGGACGCCGTCGGGCAGCGGGCCGAGCAGATTCCAGTAGTGCGACGGGGCGTTCAGGGTGGTGACGGTGAACCCGGGCTTGATGCCGAGCTTTTTTATGAGGGGTGTGCCGGAGTAGCCCGCGGGTTTGGTCATGGGGTTCTGTCTTGTGCCTACAGGTTCTTTTTGAAGTAGACGACGCGGTCGGTTTCTTCGAAGCCGAGGCGGCGGTGCATCTGGTGGCTGACGGTGTTGTCGAGGAGGGCGTCGGAGGCGAATTCGGTGCAGCCTTTGGAGCGTCCCCAGTCCTCGGCGGCTTTGACGAGCAGGCGGGCAACGCCACGGCGGCGGAACTCGGGGCGGACGTAGATGCCCTCGAGGAAGGCGACGGGGCTGGTATCGCAGCCCTCGACGTAGTCGCTGCGTAGGGCGACCTCGGCGAAGCCTGCGCTGCGTCCTTGGGGCGAGACGGCGAGGAAGGCGACGAAGCGGGGATCTTTCACGAACCGCTTCAGGTCGGCTGCGTGCCAGCCCGGCTCGTACTCCGGCCAGAGGGCGTTGCGCATCTCAAGCCAGTCGGCGTTAGTGGGGTCGGTGAGCGGTTGGATGTTCATGGGGTTACAGGTAAATTGCGATTACATCTGGCAGGAATTACTATCGTTAAGTGCTAAATGTGGTTGAACCTGTCCACGGGTTCTTATCCAAAATTGCAGCTCTCACTTTCACCCGTAAAAGCTCCGCCAGGTCTGCTTCATGTTCCAGAGCTAATACGATTTCTTCAAGGCCAACGAGTACAACGGGGGCATTCGCAAGATGTTCCTTGCAAGTAGCAATGGCAGGTTTCGTAAAGCCATTCACTGAAATAAATATGCCTCGAACACTGTGTCGCCCGAAAATTCGAACTAAATGGGTCGAAATATCTGGTTTATCCACAGGCCCCTTGAGCCATTTCAATTCTACGAGGTAAAGAGTTCCTTCAAAGTCAATTACGCCATCGATTTGTTCGATTACTCCATCACCCTTTTCGCCTGTGCGCACGAAAGACTCACGTACCAAGATTTTATATACCTGGAAAAGACGATTCATTAAAGACTCAAGCTGTACTCCTCGCTGGCTTGGAGTCCCTTGCTGAGCGAATAGAGAGGCAATTTCACGACGAACCTTTTCGATTTCCTGCTTTTTCCGAAGTAACTGCTCTCGCTCTTTCGTTTCTTTGACAAGCCGTTCTTGCCTTTCTCGGTCTCTTTCTAGGTTCATGCGAGTGAAGGAATCCTTAACGTTTACAACGTGCCGAACGTCGGTTACATATCCCTTTGCCTCCGCTTGGTCTTCTGGAAAAGCTGTAGAGAAGTCTTCCCACTCCACAACCTTTCTAATTACCTCACGTCGGCATTTGATAGCTTGATTACTTTCGCGTTCGTTAAGGCGTTGCAGCACTGTTCGCGTTATATCAAACTTGTTGATGCTGTTCTTGTCTTGGCGAAGCCTGGTTTCGAGGTCATCCAAAAGGCTGTTTTCCACACCAACGCTTCGGAAGAACAACAGAACAGATCGTTTGGATCGAACCAACCGAGGTATTGTGTTAATGAGTAGTTCGGTTAGTTCAGGAGGATAGTGCCAACTAGAACTGCCTAACGTGGTCATTGACCGCCGGCCCCCCAGAAATCACGTTTGCTCATAGGGAGACAGTCACTGCATTTCGAGTGAGGATTTTGGGTGATGTTCATCATAGTCTCACTTTTGCTGGCTGCCCCGCCTGGATTCGAACCAGGGTTAACGGATTCGAAGCCCGCCGTCTAGGAGGCGGCCTGGTAAATGGCGGGACGATATCGCGGCGGGGGGATGGGCTTGCCTGCTTCGCGGGCCGATGTGAGCCAGGCGCTCTTGGCACGCTTTACCTCAGCGAGCGCCTCTTCGGGGGTAGCACCGAATGCGGAGCACGAGTCGAGATCGGGGATGTCGGCGATGTAGCCGCCGTCCTCGTCGCTATAAAAAATGTTGATGTGATAGTCGGTCATTCGTCGTCCTCTAGTTCCAAATTATACCTCTCAACCAATCTAAGTAACTGCCGTAGCTGGTACGGCTTTGCTTTGCCCTGGACGGTTTGGAGGTTTAGAAGCTCGGGTATATCGGGGTGCGTGAAGATGCGATGGCTTCCAGATGTGCGGGCCAACCGGAACCCGAAACCTTCGACGAGGTCTGTCGCATCACTGAAGGAGACGTTTTGAAACGAACCCTGGGCAAGGCGTCTGAGCAGACGTTTGCGGTTCATCTCAGTCCTGATGCCTTCATAATCTATTCTGTGCCTGCCCCGCCTGGATTCGAACCAGGGTTAACGGATTCAAAGTCCGCTGTGCTACCGCTGCACCACGGGGCAATGCGATGGACGGCGTGCCTGCGGGCAGGCGACGCGCTCTTTTTACTATACCCGAACGGCTTGTGGAGGGCTATTGGGTTAGGTGTCATGTTGAGTTTGGGGAAGGTTAGTTTCACCCCCACCTCAATCCTCCCCCCTCAAGGGGGAGGAGGTGTACAGGGCGCTCTATGGCGTAGAGGTTTGGGCGATTGTTGGGGCTATTCGCTATACTGAGGGCCTTTCAGAGCCTTGAAGACGAGGAGGCAGCGGTGAGCGACGAGATTTACTACGACGTTGTGGTGGTTGGCGCGGGCAACGCGGCGCTGTGCGCGGCGCTGGCGGCGCGGGAGCAGGGCGCTGATGTTGCGGTGCTGGAGAAGGCGCCGCCGTCGGCCCAGGGCGGGAACTGTCCGTATACGGGCGCGGGGTTCCGGTTCACGCACAACGGGCTGGACGACGTCCGGCACCTGGTGCCGGGACTCACCGACGCTGACCTGAAGCACACCAGCATGGCGCCGTACAGCGCGAAGGAGTTCCGCGAACATCTCACCACGGTCACGTTCGGGGACACCAGCGAGGAACTAATGGAGGCGCTCATCAGGGAGTCGCGTCCGACGGTGGAGTGGATGCACAAAAAAGGCGTGGCGTGGGAGCTGCCGGTGGCGGGGTCCATCGCGCGGGCGGCCTCCACGATTCCCAACCAGGTTGGACTGGCGG
>JAQBWG010000193.1 GCA_027625225.1 Chloroflexota bacterium
TCACCGGCTGTCCGGGGTTCTCGTCGGTTTCGTCTTTCTCGCCTTGCTCATCATGGCGTGGCGATACTACCGGACGAACAAGCTGGTGGTGTGGTCGGCGACTGTCGGGTTTCTGCTCGTCTTCGCAGCGGGGATACTTGGCGGCCTTACTGTTCTGACTGGGCTTACCTGGTGGGTCCGGTTGATCCATCTCGCGATTGCTGAGTTGGTAGTAGCGAGCGCAGCGATTACCTTCCTTTCGAGTGCTTCCAGGTCCGTCGATCCCCTCGATTCGGTAGTTGAACGGGGCGAGTCCACGCCATCGCGAGTCTGGTTGACCTGGGCAATGCTCGGCGGTGTGTTCATACTAATTCTTTACGGGTCATATATCGTCGGGCAGGGCTTCGGTTCGAGTTGCTCGTCGTGGCCTCTCTGCCAGGGGAGTGTGTTCCCCTCCGGTCAGGCATACATCGAGCACATGGGCCACCGCTATCTTTCGCTGATCGTCGGCGGGCTCATTGTTGCGGTTGCGTATTTCGCTTGGAGCCATGGGAACCGTTACTCGGAATTGCGCTGGTTGGCGGTGATTTCCGTGTCGGTGTTGATGGCTCAGATACTGGTAGGCGCCGTGCTTGTCTGGACAGGGTTCTCGACAGAGCTGAAGGCTATTCACGTGACCATGGCGACCCTTTCATGGTTGTCGGTCGTCGTATTGGCGGCGGTGTACCTGGCTCCTCGGAGGTTTATGATCGAGAGCCAATCGGCGAATACGGAAGGGGCGGCGTCATGGTAGCGCAGGCGACAACTTCTCCCGGCATTATCCGGGATTACATCGATCTCACGAAGCCCCGCATAATCTCACTGTTGCTCGTTACGGCAGTTGGAGGGATGTTTCTCGCGCAGAAGGGCGTGCCCGATCCGCTTACAGCCTTGCTCGTCATTGTTGGCGGGTACTTGGCCGCAGGAGGCGCACATGCGCTGAACCACTACCTCGAGCGCGATCTCGATCAGGCGATGCGCAGAACGCGGCGCAGGCCGGTTGCCACCGGCAGGGTATCGCCGCAACAGGCCATGGTCTTTGGGATCGTTCTTAACGTCGCGGCATTCGTCCTGCTCGCTTCATTCGTGAACCTCCTCGCCGCCGCAATTACGCTGAGTGGCACGCTGATATACGTATTTGTCTACACGATCGCTCTCAAGCGGTCTACGCCGCAGAATATCGTTATCGGTGGCGCTGCCGGCGCCGTCCCGCCAATGGTCGGTTGGGTGGCGATAACGGGCAGCCTGGACCTGCCGGCGATTTACCTTTTCGCAATCATATTCTTTTGGACACCGCCACACTTTTGGGCGCTGGCCATGCTGATTCGGGACGATTACGCTCGAGCAGGCGTTCCCATGCTTCCGGTCGTAGCCAGCCTTTCGGAGACGAAGCGGCAGATTCTGCTGTACACGTTTATCCTCCTTGCCTTGACGACGATGTTTTACACGACAGGCGAGCTGGGCGTTGTGTACCTCGTAGGCTCGGTTACGCTTGGCGCATACTTCTCATACAGGGCCTGGAGAGTTAAGCGGTCGGACGGCCTCCACGGAGTGCGCGGCCTGTACCTGTACTCGCTGTTGTATCTCGCACTCCTGTTTTTGGTAATCATGGTAGATAGTTCCATCGCCTGAAACAGTTTGGGGCGTCGGACCCGCGAAACCGGGCTCGATGCGGCTGTTGCGCCCTTGACTGAGTGTTTGACGCTCTGGTAGATTGTCGGTGGCCTTGAAACAGGGGCTTACGGCGATGAAAGGAGAATCTGGCCAGCAACGATGTCGATGTCTAAGCATTTCTCAAAGAAACTCGTCGGCGTGTTGCTCCTGGTAATAGTCACGGGCCTCCTGGCCGGCTGCTACCCGGACCATCCGCAGTCTACATTTGACGCGCATGGACCGGTAGCTGAGTCCCAGTTGAACCTGTTCTACTTGATATTCGGAGTGGCCGCCCTTGTCTTCGTCATAGTCGAAGGAATCCTGCTGTTCACTGCCTTTCGCTTTCGCCGCAAGCCCGGCGACGGCGATCCTTACCAGAATCACGGCAACACACCGCTTGAGTTGAGCTGGACTGCCCTTCCGGTTGTTCTTCTCGCCATTGTCGCAGTGCCGACAATCCAGACGATTTTCGACAATGCGAACTCACCGCTAACGCCCGAGCAGGGCGGAATGGTTATTGATGCCGTTGGTGTGCAGTGGTGGTTTGAGTTCCGGTACCAGGACCCAACGGACCCATCCCGCACGATCATTACGGCGAACGAGATGCATATCCCGCAGGGTGAGGTTGTCAACGTCAATCTCAGGTCTCGCGACGTGATCCACAGCTTCTGGATACCCAAAATCGCGGGTAAGGTCGACATGGTCCCCAACAATCCGAATCAGATGTGGATTCGGGCGGACAGCCCGGGAGTGTTCCTGGGGCAATGCGCGGAGTTTTGCGGTGAGTCTCACGCGTTGATGCGTTTCCGAGTCGTCGTCCATCCAACGGTTGAGGAGTTCGAGCAGTGGCTTATCAACGAGGGTTCTCCCGCCGAAGCCCCGCGGGATCCTCTTGCCATACGAGGGCAGGAAATATTCGAGGGCGATGCTCAGTGCTGGGCATGCCATACAGTGCTTGGCACGGACCGCGCCAGGGGGCGGGTCGGGCCGAGCTTGACTCACTTTGCAAGCCGCACTCACATCGCAGCTGGATTAATGGAGAACAACCAGGAAAATCTGCGTAAGTGGATTTCCCATCCAGGTGATGTGAAGCCGGGCAACATCATGGCGCGCGATGCCCGGGCGTACAACGACCCGGAGTTCCAACTCAGTGAAGAAGAGATTTCGGCCCTTGTTCGATATCTGCAAACGCTCCGGTAACGATATGCAAGGTGCGCGGCAAGTCGAAGGCCGCCGCTGTCTTTCAACCAAGGAAGGGTAGGGGAGAAGGCGAACGATGACGACATTGGCGTTGCCTGTTCCGAAAAGGCCGGTACATCCCAAAGGGCTCGTGAGCTGGCTCACGACCGTCGATCATAAGAGAATCGGCGTTCTTTACGGTGTCACGGCGTTCATCATGTTTATCACCGGTGGCATTGAAGCGCTGTTAATGCGGGCGCAGTTGGCCGTCCCGGACCAGAATATGGTGAGTCCGGAGATTTTCAACCAGCTCTTCACGATGCACGCCACAACGATGATTTTCCTTGGCGTGATGCCGTTGAGCGCCGCGTTCTTCAATTTCTTGATACCACTCGACGTAGCGTTCCCGCGGCTTAACGCTTTCAGCTACTGGACGTTTTTGGCCGGCGCGCTGATCCTCAAGCTTAGCTGGTTAATGGGTGGAGCGCCTAACGGTGGCTGGTTCGGCTATGCGCCGTTAAGCGGGCTGCAGTTCAACCCGGGTGACGGCGTCGATTTCTGGATATTGAGCCTACAGGTCCTGGGTATTGCATCGCTTGCCTCGGCCTTCAACTTTATCGTCACCATTATCAACATGCGCGCTCCGGGAATGACTTTGATGAGGATGCCGCTGTTCACCTGGATGACGTTGGTGACGGCCTTCCTGGTAATCCTGGCCTTTCCCGTAATCACGGTCGCTTTGATAG
>JAQBWG010000194.1 GCA_027625225.1 Chloroflexota bacterium
ATTAAGTGACCTGAATATCTACATACCATGATACGAAAACCGGTCAAGCCCGGATGGTACAAGGCTGTTCACTTGGGAGCCTTAAGGGGTTTGGAAGAAGAGAGAAAATAAAAAAGCCCCCTGGCGGTGGCTTATTTTCCCGGACCCTTGCGAGCCAAGTATCGTCAGCGCTGAGGCGTTTCACTTCCGTGTTCGGGATGGGAACGGGTGGGGCCACCTCGCTAGAACTACCAGGAGACTTTTTAACTGTTAACGTTTCTTGAACTATCGCTAGCTCAAAGAAGCTACCCCGAAATGTTAGCACTAGCATTGTGGCCGGTCAACTATCCAGTGCCGTGTTTTTTGAATTCTGCTCGGTTATTACGGCCTGAACACTGTTGACCGCCCCTATACCCCATGCTAGCATGCTCACACGGAACCTTGTTCTTTTAACAGGTAGCAAGACCCTAGGTCGGGAGGCAATAGTGACCACAACATCTCCGATAGAAGTAACCCCTCTGGCAGCCCAAAAGCTCGCCGAAGCGCTGACCGAAAACGGCGAAGGCGGCTCCATGCTTCGCGTCATGGTTATGCCCAACGCACAGGGCAATTTCCAGTACGTGCTGGGCGGCGAGGATGAGGTAAAGGAAGACGACCAGATTATAGAAACCGACAACGTTCGCGTCCTCGTTGATGCCGACAGTCTGCCCCTGCTCCAGGGCGCGCAGATTGACTACGTCGAGGGTCTGATGCGCAGCGGGTTCGTCATCAGCAATCCCAACGCTCCTCAGGGCGGCGGCGGTTGTGGCAGCGGCGGCTGCGGTTGCGGCGGTGGTGGTGGCGGCGGTTGTGGTGGCGGAGGCGGCGGTGGTGGCGGCTGCGCTTGCGGCGGCCACTAATAGCGTCCTAAACATCGAGAAGCGAAAGAGCGGGGTGGGTTTCACCCCGCTCTTTTTTTTCCACTGCGCTGCGTAGTGTAGAATCTTGTATCCAGCTATCACCACGGAGGCGATTGGCGTATGGGAGGGGAACGGTGACTAAACTAGCCATTATTGGCATCGGCCCGATAGGCGCAGCTATCGCTTTGGGCCTCAAAGAGGCCAAGGTCAAGAATCTCGAAGTGGTCGCGGCGGGCGGCGACAAAAGCGCACTCGAACAGTCGGTGGAGATAGGCGCGGTAGATAAGAGATTCGACACCGTCCGCGATGTCGTGCCCGACGCGGATATCGTGCTGTTCGATGCCACCCACCATCACAGCCGCGACCTTTTGGAGGTCATCGGCCCGCTGCTCAAACCCGGAAGCATTCTAACCGACACGGGCAGTATGAAGGGACGCATGGCGGAGTGGGCGCAGGAGTTTCTTCCAGAATCTGCCCACTACGTGGGTGGACGACCGGTTATCAAGGCACTCCCCAAGCAGGTAAAAGATGCCACGGCGCAGCTTCTTGTCGGCGCGGATTACTGCATAGTACAAAACGCCAAGGCGAACCCGCAGGCCATCAAGGTCATCGTGGACATCGCCGAAGCGGTGCACGCTAATCCATTCTTCCTCGACGTCTCCGAACACGACGCCTTCTCAGCAGCCATGAGTCATCTTCCCATCGTGCTCTCCAACGCATTTGTGACCACTGTCTCGTCCAGCCAATCCTGGAAAGAGTTGGCGAAACTGGCGTCCAACGAGTTCCAGGAGATCTCAAGCCTGGCCGCCACAGACCCTGAAGCGAACCACCTGGCGTCGCTGTCGAGCAAGGAAGCGCTGGTTCACTGGATAGACCAGATGATTGCCGAGTTGTACACCTATCGCAATGAGATTAAGCAGGACAACGACCAGCTTCTCTATCGCTTCGTGCAGGGGTGGGAAATGGTCGCCCGCTGGGAAGCAGGTGCGGTGGACGACGGCAACGAATCCAACATGCCTACCGCCAGTGAGACGATGGCGGCGTCACTGGTGGGAGATCTTTTGCTCAAGAAGTACCGTGATATGACGGGCAAGAACCGGAAATCCTGGGAATATTTTAAGAAGAGCTAGGCGAGGTATAACCCGTACATGAAGCAGGTTGTCTCAACCGCCAAACGAATCGAAGGTACCCCGGTGCCGCCGGGAGATAAATCAATCTCCCATCGCGCGGCTCTGCTAAATTCTATCGCCAGCGGAACGGCTACGGTATCCCACTTCTGCGAAGGCGACGACCGGCGGGCGATGCTGCGCTGCCTCAAAGGGCTTGGCGTGAATATCAAACGCATCGCTTCTCCGGACGGGGACCCAAGCTCCGACCGGTTTGTGGTGCAGGGCCACGGCCCGTACGGCTTGCATGAGCCGGACGATGTTTTAGACGCGGGCAACAGCGCGACAACGATGCGGCTGGTCGCGGGGCTACTGGCTGCACAGCCTTTCATGAGCGTGATTTCGGGAGACAGTTCGCTCCGCTCCCGACCTATGGATAGAATCACCCGGCCGTTGATAGCGATGGGCGCGACTATTATGGGGCGCGGACAAGACACCCTTGCGCCACTGTCAATCCGAGGCGGCGATTTGAAAGCCATCGAGTACAAACTGCCGGTGGCGAGCGCCCAACTCAAATCGTGCCTGCTCATCGCCGGTTTACACGCGAAGGGAGAGACGATTATCCACGAGCCCGGAGCGTCGCGCGACCACACCGAACGCATGATGCGGGCGATGGGCGCAGACGTGACTATCAAAAGGCGTACCGTAACCGTCCGCCATTCGGCCCTGAGCCCAATGGACGTATATGTCCCCGGCGACATCAGCGGCGCTGCCTTCTGGCTCGTTCTCGGCGCATGCCACCCCAACGCCAGTATCCGGATTCGCAGGGTGGGTATGAATCCGACCCGGGCAGGAGTCGTTGAAATCCTCAAGGCGATGGGCGCAAAGATTAAGGTAGAGAACATCCACGAGGATGCGGGTGAGCCTTCAGCCGACCTCGTCATCGAATCGAGTCAGCTTGAGGCAACGGAAATCTCGGGCGAAATCATCCCCCGCGTCATAGACGAACTGCCCATCCTGGCCCTCGCCGCATGCTTCGCCAAGGGCACGACGCGCATCAAGGACGCCCGCGAACTTCGCGTAAAAGAGTCGGACCGCATAGACGCAACCGTCGAAGGGCTGTCGGCTCTCGGCGCAAACATCCAGGAACGCACCGACGGTATGGTTATCGTGGGCGGCAATCCGCTGACAGGCACAGAAGTGAACAGCTACGGCGACCACCGAATCGCCATGACGATGGCAATCGCCGGGCTCATCGCAAAAGGCGAAACGACTATCCACGGTGCTGAAGCCGCCGGAGCATCCTACCCTCGATTCTGGGACACTCTCGACAGTCTCCTACCTACAGGGCAAAAGTAGTCTTGGAGTCGTCCCCAATCAACTCCTGCCCCCTGCTTATTGTGTTGTCAGGGCCTTCAGGAGTGGGAAAAGATGCCGTGCTTGTGCGAATGCGGGACATGGGTGTCCCGTACCACTTTGTTGTGACGGCTACCACCCGACCCCGCAGAGAGACCGAACGTGATGGGGTGGATTACATCTTCCTCGACCAGAAAACCTTCCAGGATATGGTAGCGAACGACGAGTTGTTGGAATGGGCCCAGGT
>JAQBWG010000195.1 GCA_027625225.1 Chloroflexota bacterium
CCCATGCTTAAAAAGATGGTTGCCAGCGCCGGACTCACGTCAGTATTCGAAAATGTCTTTAGCATGCACGAAGTGAAGATATTTAAACCCAGCCCGAAAGCCTACCAACTCGCGTGCGATAAGCTATCCCTTGAGCCGTCAGAAATCGGCTTTGTCTCTGGCAACTCGTTCGATATCGTAGGCGCAACACACTTCGGCTTCACAACGCTGTGGTGTAACCGCACCGGCGCACCACTGGACGAACTCGATGCAAAACCAGCCCTTGATGTAAGCTCTCTTAAAGAACTGGCGGCGGCCCTGGCTCATTAAGCTTTGGCCGTAAGCTCCTCTAGCGAAACCTCGATTTCCTGTTTGACTTCACTATCCTGCTCAGTCTGAGCTGCTTCAACCAACACCTGCCTAGCCTCCTCGCCACCGATTCGCCCCAACGCCCACGCGGCATGCAGTCGCACCAGCGCATCGGCGTTCTCACGAAGCGTCTTCGCCAACGCAGGCACCGCCGCGGCATCTCCAATATTACCCAGAGCGACGCATACGTTGCGTTGCATTCCGACCCGCTTGGCCCGTTTGATGGGGCTGTTGGTGAATCGCTCTCGGAACGCCTCGTCGCCCAATTCCAACAATGGAAGCAAGGTTGGCGCGGCAATGTCATGTCGCTGTCGGAACGCAGGCTCCAGGCTCTGCTCGGCTTTGCGATTCACCGGACACACATCCTGACAGATGTCGCACCCGAACACCCAGTCGCCCACCAGCGGCCGCAATTCCCTAGGGATGGCACCGCGAAGCTCGATAGTCAGGTACGAAATACACTTGGTATTGTCTATCACGTATGGTGCGACGATAGCGTTCGTCGGGCAATCGTCTATGCATCGCACGCACTCCCCACACGTCTTCTTAAGCGCTTCGTCCGGAGTTAGCTCCAGGTCGGTTACAAGCTGGGCCACGAACACCCAGGAGCCGTGACTGGGCGTCAGAATGTTTGTATTCTTGCCGAACCAACCCACGCCCGAACGCTCCGCTGCTGCCCTGTCTAGCATCGCCCCGTCATCCACGAATAACCGCGACACAACAGGCCGTCCGGCGATTTCAGGCAACGCACCGGCAAGCTCTTTTAGCTTGCTCTTGATGACCTTGTGGTAGTCATCTCCCCAGGCATAACGGGCAACCTTTCCAATCGGCTGTCCCATCGCCTTTTCTGATTCACCGGTCAGATAGCTTATGGCAACGGAAATAATCGACTTCGCACCGGGCAGAAGTTCCCCTGGCCGCGCCCCCCGGCGCACACGCTCCTCGGTGTACCACGGTAGCCCATCCATCAACCCGTCGCGGATGCGTTGAAGTGCAGCCTGCTCGTCTCTCGCAAACGGGTCGGCGTTCGTGAAGCGGACAATATCGAACCCGAGCGCCTTCGCCCGTTTTCTAATCTCAATTTCCAGATTCCGGTTCATCGTCTATGTCCACACAAAAATAGGAATGCGTGCATTATGCCACGCAGCCATTCTGCGATTCAGGGCATCCTCGAATCTCGCTATTGACCCGACGAGTGCACGGGAATATCATCAATAAAAGGCCCCACAACCCCGACCGTATATATTTTTTCCTCAGGAGTGGTACATGTCGGCACCTCGCATCAAAGAGCTTCGCAGAGCCTACGGATTCGACGAGGTAGCCATCGCCCCAGGCGACGTAACCATCAACCCTGACCAGACCAACACCACCTTCTCCCTCGACGGCCAGAACTTCGATATCCCCATAATCGCTTCAGGGATGGACGCCGTAGTCTCTCCTTATTTTGCCGGTCTCATGGGCAAAGCCGGCGGCCTGGGCGTTATGAATCTTGAAGGCGTGCAGTCCCGCTACGAGGATCCCTCCGAAGTCCTGGATAGCATTTCGAAAGCCTCGCCCGAAGAAGCCACTAGTGCACTGCAAAAGGCCTACTCCGCACCCATCAAAGAAAACCTGGTGGGCGAACGCGTAAAAGAAATCAAGGCCCAGGGCGTACGATGCGCGGTCTCCGTGACCCCTGCCTTGACCAAGAAGCTTGCGCCCCTCGCCGTTGAAGCGGGCGCAGACCTCATCTTCGTCCAGTCAACCGTCACCACCTCCCGGCATATCTCCAAAAGTACACGTGGTCTCGTCTTCTCCGAACTTCTCGAATTGATTAACGTGCCTATCATCGTCGGTAACTGCGTCGGCTACGATGTCGCACTTGAATTGATGGAATCCGGCATCCACGGCGTCCTCGTCGGCGTCGGCCCCGGCGCTGCCTGCACCACCCGCGAAGTCACCGGCGTTGGTGTACCCCAGGTCACGGCCACTCTAGACTGCGCTGCGGCTCGCGACGAATATACTCGCCGCACCGGGCGCTACGTCCCGATTATCACAGACGGCGGCATCCGCACAGGCGGCGACCTGTGCAAAGCCATCGCCTGTGGCGCGGACGCGGTCATGATTGGCTCGCCGCTGGCCCGCGCGGCCGAGGCACCCGGCAAGGGATACAACTGGGGCATGGCCACACCGCATCCGGCGCTGCCGCGGGGCACACGGGTACACGTAGGGGCCACCGGAAGCCTGCAGCAGATACTCTTCGGGCCCACGTCGCGCACAGACGGCACCCAGAACCTCGTCGGTGCGCTGGCCGCCTGCATGGGTATGATTGGCGCTTTCAATATCCGCGAGATGCACCGTGCCGAAGTCATCGTCGCTCCGTCCATCAAGACCGAAGGCAAACATTTCCAGCGCGGCGGTCAGTAAACCCTAGCTTACTAAGCTAAAATTTGGCCCTTCATCAAGGTCACACTGGCCCCGCCTATACGTACGACTTTCGGCTCTCCGCCTTCGTGCTCCACCTCGACCTCGATACGACTTGGACGCCTTACCTCCTCGCCCTGCTCGATAACCAACCTTACCGTTTCCTCACTCACATCCACCGCACCATGTCTGACCAGATACGCTCCTAACGCCCCGGCAGCACTACCCGTAGCCGGATCCTCGGCAATACCGGACGCCGGCGTGAAAAACCGCATATGGACGTTTGCATCGCCATGGGAACTGAGCACAAAGGCAGCGAACCCCGTAATCCCCATTGCCCGCTCCAAATCCGTGACGGCACGCATATCCGGCTTCATAGTGCGTACCGCATCCAACGACACCACCGGCACCATCATCTGCTGGAGCCCCGTTGACGACGCTTCAACCGGCAGACCTGTACCCGTAACATCGCCCATGCGCAACCCCAATGCCGAGACGGCGGCCTCCACATCCTCACACGCGTTCCCACGCTCAGGTCTTCCTGACGTTGCCATCACTCGCACGCCATCCGCTGTCGGATCAATTTCGATAGGTAACAACCCGATCTTCACCTGTTGCCGAACCGTAAATTTCGAGGCCTTCTTGCCGAAACGCCCCTCCTCGTATAGCACGAACGCCGTTCCTACGCTCGGATGTCCTGCAAACGGCAACTCCCTGTTCGGCGTGAAGATACGCAACTCGTAGTCAGCCTCCGATGATGACGATGACGAAACAAACGCGGTCTCTGACAGGTTCATCTCAGCAGCGATAGCCTGCATCTGGTC
>JAQBWG010000196.1 GCA_027625225.1 Chloroflexota bacterium
CGGAGGAGTAAATATTGAAAGAATTATACGCCAGGGAGGATTGTTTACTCGCGGACTTAGAGGTGCTGTTGTTGGTGTAACAGTAGAAGTACCGACTGAAGTAGGACAGCAGGTTATTGAACGCTTTCAGGCAGGGCGACGAATAGACAGCCCGGAAGCTATTGAAGAATACATTGAAGTAGCGGCAGCGGCAGGTTTGGTCGGTGGTTCAATTCGCGGGGCAACTAATATTGTCGGCGGAGATCCTGTAGCTAGAGAAGCTAAAAGACAAGAAGAACTAGAAACTGAAAGATTAGCGGCTATTGCTGCTGCTGCTGCTCCTCCTGCCCCCGCCGAAGCTGTACGCGCTGTTAATGAGCAGATTACCACTGCTAGTAAACGGAACGGGCAAGGCACCAATATCTGGCCCGATGGGGAGAAATACGTCGGTGAATTGAAGGACGGCAAAATGCATGGACAAGGTACCTATACCTGGCCCGATGGGGAGGAATACGTCGGTGAATGGAAGGATGGCAAACAGCACGGGCAAGGCACCAATATCTGGCCCGATGGGGAGAAATACGTCGGTGAACTCAAGGATGACAAACAGCACGGGCAAGGCACCCACACCTGGCCCACTGGGGAGGAATACGTCGGTGAGTTCAAGGATGGCAAACAGCACGGGCAAGGCACCCTTATCTGGCCCGATGGGGAGAAATACGTCGGTGAATACAAAGATAACAAACGGCACGGGCAAGGCACCTATACCTGGCCCGATGGGCGCGTTGAGGAAGGTAGTTGGGCGAACGAGGGGCGGTTACGCGCTGTTCCCACCTTGATTGTCGCCGCATACAGTGGAACTGCTGAAGACGAATGGCTTTGATGGACTGGCCGAGGCGGTGACGGTATTGCTGAACTCGGCGATGGTGGCGGAACGTAGCGAGTACCTTGGAGCAGCGCCGTATGAACGGAGCGCCGAGCGTACAGGTTAGGCCAACGGGTACAAAGATAAGGCGCTGAAGACTCGGCTTGGGACTAAGATGGTTGTCGCAAGCTGCAGCGGAAAATGTACAGGCGTAAACTACTCGAATAGTGGAAATCGGCGACGCTGTGCGAATGTCTAACAAATTGAAATTGTCGCCGTTACGCATCTGGCTTGTACGCCACGGCGAATCTCAGGGAAACGTGGATATGGATGTTCATCGGACCCATGCAGACCATGCGATCCCACTCTCCGAGGAAGGACACCGCCAAGCCCAAAGGGCAGGGGAACGCCTGAAAGCGCACTTGGAAACCGTGATCGCCGACACGCCGGAAGAGAGTCCCTACGTTCGCCTCTGGACCAGCCCCTATCGGCGGACGCGAGAGACCGCAAAGGGCCTTCTGGAGGGCATCGGTGGCCTCGTGACCGACCATCGAGAGGATATCCGGCTTTGCGAGCAGCAATTTGGACTATTCGATGGAATGTCCGACGATCAACGTGCGAGCAAATACAAGGATGAGCACGAGCACTATCAAAAACAAGAGGAATTCGAGGGCCGCTTCTGGGCGCGAATGCCGCTGGGGGAATCGCGCTTTGACGTGGCGAATCGTATTCATGCCTTCCTAGGGACACTCGTGCGAGATAATGAGAAACACGGCATATCGAAAAGCATCGTCGTGTGCCACGGAGTGACGCTTCGTGCGTTTGTGATGCAAAGAATGCATTTGTCGCCGGAGTGGTTTGAGCAGGAATCGAATCCGAAGAACTGCGCTGTCCGTTTTCTCAATGGCCCTGTCGATGAGGGCTACATCTTCGAAGGATTTTAACGGGGCCTCCTATCACGAGCTGAAGGCACCGCCGAGGCGAACTGTGCAAGTCAGAGTGCGGCGGCGACGGTCTCGAGGCTAGCCGGCAGACAAACGCTACGTCGTCTTCGAAGACGCGATTGAGGGATAACCGAAATTACAGAAGCAATGTTGCTTAATCGAGGACGCCGACAAGGCTGTCGAGGTGCGCCTGGACAGATACCGGGATACGGTTTGGCTGACGCAGCGACAGGTGGCTGAACTGTCCGATACGTCATCCGACAACGTCAGTTTGCATTCGAAAAACTTATACGGGGACGACGAGTTGGAGGAGTCGGCAACTACCGAGGATCCGTCTGTCCCCTTTAGCTCAAACGCTGCTGGTACTGGGCAAACAGCGCAAGCATGTCCTCCAACCGGCCCGATTCGTTCGGTATGGGCCAAGTGGCGTTGTCATCTGGTCGCGAGCTTTGGAAATGGTGACGGCAAGGCCGGTTCGTACATTAACTCGGCATCACCCAGTAAAGTGAACATCGGAAGGACGAGATTGTCGGCTTCCTGCTTTGTTAACGCTCACATCAAACGCGATCTGTTGCTATAAAGCATTACCGAGCATAGAGTTACGGAACTGACCCAACATCCTCTCGCCATGCATCCCGCCTATTTCGAGACCTGCTTTCTCGTGGCTGACCTGGAACCTTGGCCCTTAGAATTCGCGATCCTCTCGGCATATGCCACGACCGGCGAGCAGTGGACGCCGGAACGGAATCAGGTGGCAGATCGGGTGTTGGAAGCGGAACTTCTTGATACAACCAGGTGGATGAGACGCCTGACCGGTTTCTCGCCCATCTCGGGACATGCCGAGCCGAGTTGGGCTGTGCAACTTCCTTTCGCAACCGCTTGCGACGTTGGTCTGCGGTATCAGCAGGACGCCATCTATTTCGTGGCGGGTGATGACCTGTCGGTTAGCTTCTGCGATGCACGCCGCCGATTGATTCAGATCGGCAGGTTTCGAGAACGACTACGACTAGCAACTCCCTGAAGCGGCAGGGCCCGCGGAGAGTGCCGGTGCAAGGTTGCAGCCTTAGGTCATGGACTTGGCTGGCTTCATGGCGAGTGCGCCCAGGGCGGCGATGATGTCGATAGCGGCCACGATGCCGGAGTTGCGAATCCGGGCCCAGAGGATGTCGGCGATTTGCTGGGCGACGACCCAATCGGGGGCATGCTGTTCGCCGGGGTATAGGTCGCATAAAGCCCATATATCCGGATCCTGCGGGTCCCGAATAATTATGCAGCTTGCGGAACGTAGTAATGGTGGAGGCCGTGGACGACAGGAAGCTCTAGAACCTTTCCGGGTTCAGCTGATCGTACCGGGCGACCCGCCGGAGCATCCTCGTCCAAGGATCGGTGCGTTCGCCACGGATGGTAATAACCGAGGTACGACGACAGCAGTCGCTTAAGATGCCGTTCATTGAGAATGACGACGTGATCCAGAAGCTCCCGACGAAGGCTACCGATAACGGATCAATCGAACGTGCAAATCAATAGATTGCTAGAAAAATGGCTCTTGTTGTTACCGTGGTAGCTGTTGATGCGGAATAAGGGCGAGGAGTTGTTACAACAGCGTCTCGGTCGTATTATTGACGGTGATAGGCGCAAGCGAAAAGCAACACCAAAAGCTCGCTAATCAGATAAAATACGGGATAGATCAGAGCGGGAGCCTTCTAGTCCTGAGAAGTTATTTAAATTGAAGTCTTGAAGCCGGTAGAAAATGGGTTTGAGGCTTGAAGG
>JAQBWG010000004.1 GCA_027625225.1 Chloroflexota bacterium
TGGCACTGGTAGCAGCGCCTATCGGCGAGGAGAAGCGGGAGCGAGATGGGGCCTTCGAGCGTCGCTTTGATGTTCAACTGGTACTTGGAAGGGGGAGCTTGCTCTTCCTCTTCCTCTTCTTCAGTCTCTTTTGCTTTGGCTTTTGTGGCCATGCGGGTATGCCTCCTGTATCAAATATCGGATTAAGAAACCTCGGGCGGCCAATCCAGCATCTGGACTGTCGCGGTTTCGCCAGCTTTTTTCACGGGGACATCTTCGGGGCAGATGGCGAGTCCGTTGGCACGGGCCATCGAGGTTAGCAGATTCGAGCCTTGTTCTCCGGTCAAGCGCGCATGATACGCTCCATCGCGCTTGCTGACTACTACCCGGGCGTAGACGCGGCGACCGTCGCCGTTGTGAATGTCGTCGTCGAGGATGGCTTCGACGGTGGGGCGCTTGAGTTGTTTGAGGCCGAGCATCTTGCGGATGGCAGGCTCTCCAAACTGCTCGAAGGCGACCATGGCGCTAACGGGGTTGCCGGGCAGGCCGAGATGCGGCGTCTTTTTACCATCGGGTCTTGTCATCATACCGAATGCGAGGGGCTTTGCGGGGCGCATACGGACGGACCACAGTTCGATTTTGCCGCGCTCGGCGAGAACGTCCTTGACGATATCGTAGTCGCCCTTGGATACACCTGCGGTGGTGATGAGCATATCGGCCTGGAGGCCTTCATCTATCTTGGCGGTGAGCGATGCAAGGTTATCGCGAGCAACGCCGATGGGCTTGGCGATGCCGCCCGCGCGACGGACGGCGGCGGCGATGCTGTAGCTGTTGATGTTGTAAATCTTGCCCGGCAAGAGTGGCTGTCCGGGCTCGACCAACTCGTCGCCGGTGGCGAGGATGGCGACGACGGGCCTGCGCACGACGTTGACGGCGGCGTAGCCCATGGAGGCGAGGACGCCGACCTCGGACGGGCGGAGGACGGTGCCGGAATCGAGCACTTTCGTGCCTTTGGAGACATCCTGACCTGCGGGACGGACGGCGCTACCTCGCCCTACATCGAAACGAACGCCTATCTGGTCAATAGAAATGCCCTGTTTGCGGCGGTCGGTCTCGTCCGTCTCCTCGAAGGGGACGACGGCGTCTGCACCGCCGGGGATGGGGGCACCGGTCATGATGCGTACGGCGGTGCCGGGTTGGACGGTGGCTTTGGGCACTTCGCCGGCGGCGACGGAGCCGATGACTTTCAAGACAACGGGCGAGGACTCGGTTGCACCCTTGATATCGGCAGCCATTACGGCATAGCCGTCCATGGCGGAGTTGGCGAGGGGCGGGATGTCCACAGGGCTGGAGATGTCTTGGGTGAGCACCTGGCCGAGGGCGTCGAGAATGGGTTTGCTTTCGGGCTTGAGGACGTTGAAAAAGCCGAGGATGCGGTCGAAGGCTTCTTCAACGCTAAGCATGGATTCGTGGTGGTGACGGTGTCCGTGTTCTTTGGTCATAGGTACTAACTTTGGGAACGAAGCTCGGCGCCGAACTCTTTTTGGAGGCGGCGCAGGATGTCTTCGAGCGCGCGGCCGACCTGCTCGGAGGTGAGGGTGTCTTTCTCCGACTGGAAGACGATTTCGTAGGCGATGGATTTCTTGCCGGTGGGGACGTCGCCGCCGGTGAAGACGTCAAAGGGGGTGACGCGCTGCACCATCTTGTGTTGTGAAACAAAGGCTTCGATGTTGGAGGAAGGGACGCCGCTATCCACGACGAGGGCGATGTCGCGCAAGGATTCGGGGAAGCGGCTGGCGGTGGCGTAGCTGCGCGATGCGGCCGACGCGGACTGAAGCAGTTTGGGCAGGTCTATTTCGAAGATGGTGACGGGGGTTTCAGTGAGGTCGAAACGAGCGAGTATGCGCGGGTGGACTTCGCCGACGATGCCGACGGTATGGTCGCCGCAGACGATGGAGGCGGTGCGACCGGGGAGAAGGGCGTTGTTCTCGGACGGTTCGAACGCGGCCTCGATGCGAAGACTGGAGAGCAGCGACTGGACGACGCCCTTGGCGTCGAAGAAGCCCATGTCGACTTCGCCAAGTTCTTTGGCGAGCCAGGAGAGCGGGAGGCGGCGTCCGGCTATAGCGCCGATAAGCGTTTCGCGTTCGTCGGGCAAGTCGGCTTTTGTAGGCATATAGACGCGGCTGACTTCGAACAGGCGCAGACCGTCGCGAAGGGATGTATGCCAGTTAGTAGCAAGTGTCTCTAACATGCTGCCGCGCAGGCTGGTGCGCAGGTACTGGAACTGGGCGGACATGGGGTTGGCCATGGCGAGCGGCTTGGGTTCGAGGGTCTCGGCCTTTTCGATGGTGGCCTGGCTAGTGAGCGAGTAGGTGACGATTTCGCGCATGCCGGCGGCGGCGAGGAGGTCGCGGGTTCTCTGTTTGAGTTCCCACATAGGCTGCGGCGCGTGGTGCGGAATAGAAGTAGCGATGGTCGTGGTGGGCATCTCGTCGTAGCCGATGATGCGGGCGATTTCTTCGACAACGTCGTCCTCGATGGCGATGTCGGAACGCCAGTAGGGCGCTTCGAGGTGGAGGCCGTCGTTTTTCGTGCTGCTTTTCTTTTTGGTGAAGCCGAGAGAGGTGAGGACACTTTCGACTTTGTCGGGAGGGATGTCGGTACCGAGCACCTGTTTGATGCGCTTGCGGGTGAGGTGCACGGTAGGCGCAGGCTTCTCGCCGGGGTAGTGGTCGATGATGCCCTTGGCCGCTTTACCGCCGGCGATGTCGAGGATGAGTTTGGTAGCGCGCCGCAAAGCGAGCGGGGCGAGTTCGGCGCGGATGCTGCGCTCGAAGCGATAGGATGCGCCGGTGCTGAGTTTGAGCGCGGCGGCGGTGCGACGGGTGTTGACGGCGTCGAAGTTGGCGGACTCTAAAAGGATAGTGGTGGTGCCATCGGAGACTTCGCTGTTGGCGCCGCCCATGACCCCGGCAAGGCCGATGGCATCTGATGCGTCGGCGATGACCAGCATAGGTGGCGAGAGCTTGCGCTTTACGCCGTCGAGGGTTTCCAGTTCTTCGCCCTTACGGGCCTGGCGGACGATTATCCTGCGCTCCTTGACCTTGCCGAAATCGAAGGCGTGGAGCGGCTGGTTGTATTCCAGCATGACGTAGTTGGTGATGTCCACGACGTTGTTGATGGGGCGCTGTCCGGCTTTGACCAGGGCGTCCTGCAGCCACTGGGGTGACGGGCCGACCTTCACGCCGCTGATGAGGCTGGCGGTGTAGCGGTAGCACAGGTCGGGGTCGGCAATCTCCACGGTGGCCTGCTTCTCGATGGGGTCGTCGTCTTCGGGGTAGTCAGCGTCGGGCTCGGTGACGGCCTGCCCGGTATGGGCGGCAACTTCGTGGGCGATGCCAAGCATGGATAGGCAGTCGGGCCGGTTGGGTGTGGTCTCGGTCTCGAAGATGACATCGCCGAGGATGTCGGCCAGCGGAGAGCCGATTTCAGATTCGTCGGGTAGGACGAGGATGCCGGTGTGGTCGTCGCCGATTCCGAGTTCCAGCACGGAGCAGACCATACCCACAGACTTGAAACCACGGATGTTGGCGGGACGCAGCGGCTCGATGTGGCCGGAGTGAGTGTTGAAGAGGCGGGCGCCCTCTTTGGCGAAGGCGATCTTTTGTCCGGCGGCGACGTTGGGCGCGCCGCAGACGACGGTGATGTGCTCGCCGTTGCCGACGTCCACGGTGGGCAGACGGAGCCTGTCGGCGTTGGGATGGGGGTCGACTTTCAGGACGTGGCCGACGACGACTTTGTCGGGTTCCCAGGAAGTGCCTATCTCCCCTATGCCGCCGACCTCGACGCCGCCCATAGTGAGGCGATGCGCCAGCTCGCGCGGCGGGAGCGTGATGGGCACGTATTTTTTCAGCCAGGATAGCGGGACTTGCACGCTAACTCCTCGTGTGTTGGGAAATCAAAATTGCTTCAGGAATCTCAGGTCGTTGGAGTAGAACAGGCGAATATCTTCGATGCCGTGCTTCAGCATGGCCATGCGTTCCATTCCCATACCGAAGGCGAAGCCGGTGTAAACGCTAGGGTCGTAGCCGACGCCTTCCAGAACCTTGGGGTGCACCATGCCCGCGCCGAGGACTTCTATCCAGCCAGTCTTCTTACAGACACGGCAGCCCTGTCCGTCGCAGAGGAAGCAGTCGATGGACATCTCCGCGCCCGGCTCGACGAAGGGGAAGTAGTCGCAGCGGAAGCGGACTTTGCGATTCTGTCCGAAAACGAGACGGGCGAACTCGTACAAGGTGCCCTTGAGGTCGGCGAAAGTGATGCCCTTGTCCACGGCGAGACCTTCGACCTGGAAGAAGTGCCATTCGTGGGTGGCGTCGGTGGCCTCGTAGCGGTAACACTTGCCGGGGACGATGACGCGCACGGGTTTGGAGTCCATCTTCTCCATAATGCGCGCCTGCATGGGCGAGGTGTGGGTGCGGAGGAGCACGGAGTGCTCGTCCTGGATGCCGGTGTAGTCCACCCATAGTGTGTTCCACATGTCGCGGGCAGGGTGGTCCTTAGGAATGTTCAGCTTTTCGAAGTTGTACTCGTCGGATTCGACCTCGGGGCCTTCCACAACCTGGAAGCCCATAGAGGCGAAGGCGTTGCAAATCTCGCGGACGATTTGTGTGGTGGGGTGCAAGCCGCCGCGGAGCACAGGCCAGCCAGGCAGGGTGACGTCGAGTCGGCCTTTGGTGGAGCTGGTCGCGAACGAAGCTTCTTCGAGGGTTTTCAGGTGGTTGTCGTATGCCTCTTCGAGGGTGGTCTTGGCACGGTTGGCGGCCTGCCCTGCCTCGCGGCGTTGTTCGGGCGGAAGGCTGCCGAGAGTGCGAAGGGTCTGAGTTAGCTTGCCTTTGCGTCCTAGATAGACCACGCGCCAGTCTTCCAGCCGCCTGGCGTCCTGCAGAGTCTCAAGCTCGGTCAGGGCCCGGGACTGCAGATCGCTGATGTTTGAAGAGGCGTCTTCGGCGGTCATTCGTGTGCGGCTCGGTGCGATGGATTTTCGGTGAACATTTATGAATTATAGGTACGCGGCTAGGCGAGGGTCAAGGAAGGCCCATGCCATCGGGTGCGTTGTTGACAGCTGAAGCCCCGATTTCTATAGTGCGCGAATGGAAATGCCCTCGTGGCTTTCGACCAAGCTGGTGCTCCAGGCAGCGCTGGTGCTGGCATTCGCTGCCACGCTGTCGGGCGGCATCTTTTTGCTGGTGCGGATGGCGAACACCGGGCAGTCCATCGAACTCATCCTCCCAACAGCTACGGCCACCTCCAGCACAACACTTAAGGCATACATCACTGGCGAGGTGCGCAATCCGGGTGTGTACGAACTGGATACGTTTGACCGAGTGGCTGAGCTGGTGCAGGCGGCAGGTGGCGCGACGATTGACGCAAACCTGGATGCAGTGAATCTGGCGACACGGCTGCAGGACGAAGACCATTGGCACATCCCGCGCGTGGGTGAGGCGGGTGCAGGCAACCTATGCTCGAATGGGAGTGCGACGGAAGAAGCGCGGCTGAACATCAATACCGCTACGAAAGAACAGTTCGTGACGTTGCCGGGTATCGGCGACGTGCGGGCGCAGGCCATCGTTGCCTACCGGGATACGAACGGACCATTCGGACGGATTGAGGATTTGCTGAAAGTGTCGGGCATAGGATCGGGCACGTTGGACGGCATCCGCGACCTGATCGAGGTTTGCTGAGGCTAGATGCCATGAAACAGCTCGTGCTAGCGGGGGTGTTTCTGGGTGGAGTGTTCCTTGCTGACTGGCTGCGGCCGTCGTGGGAAGTGTGGGCGTTACTCTTCATCGCCGGTGGTCTGCTCTTCGCCGTTTTACTTCTGTCCAAAAAGTCTTTACTTGCCGCCGTGGTCATCATGGCGCTGGCATTGGGGCTGTTTCGGGTACAGGTCACGCAGGCAAGCCAGGTGGATGGGCTAGTCAATTACATCGACCAGCCGGTTGCCGTGGAGGGTGTTGTCCGGTCGTACCCGGAGCAAAGTGGAGCCTTTTCGCAGTTCCAGTTTGCGGTGGAGCGAGTACAGGTAGACGACGTGTGGAGTGATGCGTCCGGTACGGTACTGGTGTTCGCCAGGCCATCGACGGAGATGGCAGAGCTACGTTCGAGGCTTTCGTTCAGGTACGGCGATCAGCTGCGGCTGGGAGGTCAGCTTGAGTTGCCGCCACAACTGGAAGACTTCGACTACGCGGCGTATCTGGCACGGGAAGGCATTCACTGGACGATGTCGTTCCCGCGTGTGGTTCTGCTAGAAGAAGGACAAGGCAACCCCTACTACCAGTGGCTGTACGGCGTACGGAGAGGTTTGGCGGATGCGATCAGTGACGCAGTGCCGGAGCCGCAAGCATCGGTGGGACAGGCGATGGTGTTGGGACTACGTGAGGGCATACCGGATAGCCTTACGGAATCGTTCCGTAGTGCGGGCCTGAGCCATGTGCTGGCGATTTCTGGACTGCATGTGGGCATCGTGTTGTTCGCGGTGTTGGCGGCAAGTCGGAGACTTTTTGGACGCCGATGGGGGCTGTATCTCATCGCGCCGCTGGTTGTTTTATGGCTGTACGCGTTACTGGCGGGGATGTCTCCTTCAGTGATACGAGCCGCTGTCATGGGAACGGTGTATTTGACGGCGATGTTTCTGGGAAGGCCAAGCAGCGTGTTGCCGTCGTTGGGTTTGGCTGCGGCGGCCATGGTGCTGGTGTCGCCGGACGCGCTGTGGAGCATCTCGTTCCAGCTGAGCTTCGCCGCGGTCGCAGGCATAGCTTTGCTAACTGAACCCGTCGCTACTCTGCTTCGGTCACTTACCGGTCTGCATAACGGACCAGGCAGAATGGTGACGGGTGCAGTATCGGTGACCTTGGCAGCGACGCTGGCAACGATTCCTCTGACAGCGTTTTACTTTCAGGGGGTTTCATTGATGGGGATTCCGGCGACGTTGCTGGTATTGCCCGCTCTACCTTTGATAATTGCGACGGTGGTGCTGGTGGGTATTGTTGGACTTGCGTCGAGCGCGGTGGCTGTGCCGCTTGGCTGGGTTGCCTGGGTGCCGACTGCGTATGTAACAGCGATTGCCGACGCGTTGTCACGCGTGCCGGGTGCGCAATTCGAGACGGGTACGGTCGGGCCGGTGTTCGTGTTTGTCTACTACGCGGTGTTAGCCGGACTGGTGGTAGTGACGCCACTCAGGAGATGGATAGAACGGCTGCGGGTAGAGCCGGGTGAACGGCAGATGTGGCTTCGAGAAGACTGGAAGTTGCTTTTACCAACCGGAATCCTGATCGTGCTCGCCATTTTGCTATGGGTGGCGGCCACATCCGCGCCGGACGGCAAGCTGCATGTGACGTTCTTCGATGTGGGACAGGGCGACTCCATCCTCATCGAGACGCCGAACGGCCGACGAGTACTTATTGACGGCGGCCCCGACCCTCTGCAGGCGGTGCGGTTGCTCGGCGAGCGGGACCGGTTCTTCGACAGGAATATCGAGCTGGTTGTGTTGACTCAGCCGCATGCAGACCACGTTACCGGACTTGTCGAAGTGCTTAGACGATACCGTGTGAGCCACATTCTTGAACCGCAAACGGAGTACGAAAGTCCACCGTATGCTGCGTGGCGACAGGCGCTTGCGCATGAGGGGACTGTGGTTACAAGGGCCGAGTCGGGACAGGTATTTTTGCTCGACGAAGGTGTAGTATTGGAAGTGCTGGCGCCGCCGACCGACCGTTTCGTCGGAACGCGCTCGGATGTGGATAACGCCTCGGTGGTGTTGCGATTGACCTATGGTGATGTAAGTTTCCTATTCACGGCGGATATCTACACAGAAACCGAACACTGGCTCATCCGGACGGACGCGTTAATTAACGCAACCGTATTGAAGGTCGCGCACCACGGTAGCCGCAGTTCATCGCTGGACGACTTTTTGGACAGAGTTCAGCCGACGTTCGCAGTAATACCGGCCGGTCAGGATAATCGCTTCGGTCATCCACACCCCGAGACGCTACAAACACTATGGCGCTATGTTTCGCCGGAACATGTGGTTACCACCGGCGAAAACGGTAGCATCGAGGTAGTTACGGATGGCACAAGGGCAACGATGAAGACGGAGCGGTAACAGATAAATGATAGGTGCGTGCTATACTCGGTGAGCCCACATTTTCAGATAGGTGACTACTTGTGCCCAGACCTGATGGACGTGCTCCAGATCAACTCAGGCCGGTAACTATGACGCTCGGCGCTCAGAGATTTGCCGAGGGGTCGGTGCTGATTGAAACCGGCCATACGCGTGTACTGTGCGCGGTGAGCGTGGAGGAGTCTGTGCCGTCGTTCCTTCGCGGAGCCGGAAAGGGCTGGATTACAGCCGAATACTCGATGCTTCCCCGCTCGACCCTTACCCGGACGTCCCGGGAACGGGATAAGGTGAAAGGACGCACGCATGAGATTCAGCGGCTGATAGGCCGATCTATCCGTGCGGTGACTGACCTTGGAGCGCTGGGCGAACGGACGCTTACCATTGATTGCGATGTGCTTCAGGCCGACGGAGGGACGCGCACGGCAGCGGTGACAGGTGCGTACGTGGCGGTGTGCCAGGCAGTCAAAACACTGCAGGACAGGAAGCTGCTAGGCGATTCTCCGCTAAAGTCTGCTGTGGCCGCAACGAGCGTGGGGATTTTAGATGGAAAGACGATTCTCGACCTGTGTTATGAGGAAGATTTCAGAGCCGAGGCCGACTTCAATTTGGTAATGACCGATAAGGGAACGTTCGTCGAGGTACAGGGTACGGGCGAAGAGGCGACGTTTTCGAAAGAACAGTTCACCGAGGTGATCACACTTGCCGAGAAGGGCATAGGTGAGTTGCTAGCTGCGCAGAAAACAGCCATCGAACAACTTTAGTAGGGCGTTGGATATCCGGCGATAGGTTCGGTCATGGGTATGGGGTCTTGCCGAAGCGCCCAGATATAGTCGGCAGTTTCTGCGATAGTCTTTTGTGCAGATTGGGCACGTTCCGGCCCCCATAGGAGTCGGGCACGCAGTGTGAGCGCTTTTAGGAGGTCTTCCTTTGAAGCTTTGGGGTTAATGTCGGACATAGAAATTCACGTCGTGTGTGCTTGAAATCAGGGTCAGCCTAGAGAAAACTACTAGGCTTGTCAATGGATGCCTTGGTGGCCGGAACTGTTGCGGCAAGAGAGCCTTCATTGACCGCTTCTAGCCGAGACGATATAATTTTTCAGGTTTAATGGAGATAGAGCGATGCCAAAGAGAACATATCAGCCTAAAAAACGCCGCCGCGCCCGAGTGCATGGCTTTCGAGCGAGAATGAGCACCCGTGGCGGCCGCAACGTTATCAAACGCCGACAGTTCAAGGGGCGCTATAGGCTTACTGTCTGACGTCCCGGGCCGAGAGGCCGCATCCTATGCGTAAAGAGCAGCGTCTCAAACGGGCTGCGGATTTTTCGATAGTGTTAGGACGAGGACGACGGTGGTCAGACAAATTGCTGGTTGCCGCCGTTCACTCTAATGGCCTTGAGTCCACTCGATTCGGCTTTTCGATAAGCAAACGTGTCGGCTCGGCGGTAGTGCGGGACAGGCTCAAGCGTAGATTGCGGGAGGTTGTGACAGGGATGAACCTAAAGGCCGGTTCAGACGTTGTCATTATCGCTAGAAAGGGCTCAGGCGATGCAGGCTTTCGGCAACTTTTTGAATCTGCGACGTCACTTTTGGCCCGCGCAAGTGTGGTGTAAAGCAACGCTGGCCGCACGTCGGGCGTTAATGACAAGTAAGGCTTTATGAAGACTCTTGCGCTTGGAGCAATCCGGTTGTATCAGCTCACTGTTTCGCCATATCTGCGAGGCGCATGTCGGCATTACCCAAGTTGCTCTCACTATACATACGAGGCCATATCAAAACATGGTGTGCTGAAGGGGATAAAGATGGGTCTGGGACGGCTCGGTCGATGCAGGCCGTTCGGAAGTCGGGGATACGATCCTGTTCCTTAGCCGAATATATTGCTTGCTAAGAGGATTTGCATAGTATAGCGAACTTGAACAACCGATTTTAGAAACTCCGTATACCTTTGATTCGATGGGTACGGCAACAGTGAAAGGCGGATATCAATTCCTTTGGTTCGATCAACACTCCATCCCAGTCTTTGGGTATTACTCTTAGGTCTTGTACTCGTCGCGGCGTGCGCTCCCGGAGTGGCTCGGCCCCGGGGCTGGGCGAGCGGCGTCGTTCATGAAGGCGTGCTTTACAAAGGCACAACTGATGGCCGTCTCGTAGCAATCAATTCTACTAACGGTAAGCCTATTGCTCGTTTTGAATTGGACGGCGGTGAGAGTAAGGACAAGAATGATAAGCGGGCAGTTTATGGTAATCCCGTATTCTATGATGGAGCAATATATGTCAGTGGATATGATGGGTATCTCTATTCCCTTGCTCAAGTAACTTCGACCAATTCAAGTACGGTACTGTCCAAAAACTGGGGGAAACCCGTGGGGGAAACATCCGAACTTGTCGGCGGCCCCGCCGTCGCTGATGGCATCGTGGTGGTCGGCTCCTCCGATGGGAATGTGTATGCGTTTGATGTAGAGACGCAAGAGGAGTTGTGGCAGTACGAGACAGGGAACAAAATTTGGGCGACTCCAACGGTTCAGGACGATGTTGTATATATCGGCTCTCTAGATAAGTACCTCTATGCACTTAAGCTGACAGGCTCCGACGAAGAGGTTGGCGAAAGGCTATTGTGGCGCTTCAAAACTGAAGGCGCTATTTCGGCAAAACCCGTGGTTGTAAACAACCACGTGTACTTCGGTTCGTTCGATAGCAATTTTTATGCGGTGGATATAGCTACAGGCAATCAGGTTTGGCGATTCGAAGGGGCAGGAAATTGGTATTGGGCAGAGGCGGTTGTCAGCGGCGATGCTATTTACGTGCCTTCGATGGATAGCAAGCTCTATGCCTTGGATGTCAATACCGGTGCCGAGAAATGGATGCTGGAAACTGAAGGGGCTATCACAGGCAAGGCGGCTCTTGTAAGTGGCCGAATAGTGGTTGGTTCGGATGACCAGAACCTGTACATCGCTAACCCGTTGGATGGAGGCGATGTCGAGATATGCCGAATCCGGGAGCGTTTACGGTCGGATTTGGTGACCGAAGGTGACATGGTATACATCAGTACCTGGGATCACGCTGTTGTTGCGGTCGAAATAAACCAGCGTGGAGATCCCAAGAGTTTGTGGCGGCACATCACGAACAAAGGTGACGACTGGATAGAGAAATGGGAAGACGAGAAGGGTCAGAACCTTTGTTAGAGACGTACAAATGGAATTTATAGGCGACATTTGGATAACGCTACTGCTCCGGCCCATGATAAATGCGCTGGTGTTGCTGTATAGCGTTTTCTTTAGCAACTTCGGCATCAGCATTATCGTATTCACTATCATCATTCGTGTCCTCATGTGGCCGCTTACTGTCAAACAAGCTCGATTCACCAAGCGAATGGCCGATTTACAACCTCGGCTGCAGGCGGTTCAAAAGAAGTACGCCAACGATAAACAGAAGGCGTCGCAGGAAACGATGAAGGTTTATCGGGAAGCCGGATTCAATCCGCTTGGCTGTCTTGGACCGGTGCTCATCCAGTTTCCGATATGGATAGGTCTGTACCAGGCCATCATCAAAACTCTGCCTACTACGCCTGACAGCCTTGCAGACCTGTCTCGATTTCTGTATTCCTGGGCCTCGCCAATCGTACACGAGGTCATTCCGCTTTCGAATAACTTCCTTGGAGTTAACTTAGCCCAGAATTCGAGTGCGTATCCCATACCGGCGAACCTCGTCCTTCCAGTGGCCGTGGGTATCTCTATGTTCCTGATGCAGAAAATGAGCATGACGCCGTCGGCATCGCCCAGCCAGGACTCCACGAATCGCATGATGCTATGGATGATGCCGGTCATGTTCGGCTTCTTCACTTTGCAATTCCCAACCGGGCTCGCTATTTACTGGATAGTTTCAAACATCATTGGCATCATCATGCAAGGTTTCATCACCGGTTGGAAGCCTCTTACAACAATGTTTGTACGGACGGCTTCAGTTCCCGCCACCACGCCAGCCCTAAAGGTCTCTGACCAGGAGGTTATTACACCCAATGGACAATCCGATGAACATGATCGAGACGACAGCAAAGACGGTGGACGAAGCAATCGAGCTAGCGCTAAGGGAGCTCAACGCAGAGCGCGCCGAAGTCGAAATAGACGTACTTAGCCGTGGAAAATCGGGCATATTAGGACTTGGCGGAGAACCGGCCAAGGTCAGGGTTACCAAGCTCGATTCGGCAAACGAAGTCATCACGATAGCATCCGAGATTCTCGACCGGCTCCTTTTGTTGACCGGAGTGGAGGCGCAAGCTGTGCTAAAGCAGGCGCAATCGGAAGATGCCGGAGGCCCGGTGTTCAACGTAGATGGTGATGACTCAGGGTTGCTCATCGGTCGCAAAGGCGAGACGCTCCGTTCCCTTCAGTTCATGGTCAATTTCCTGACCAGTGTAAGGACTGATGAGAGGCCCAACATCGTCGTCGACGTCGCTGGCTACCAGGAGCGTCGAAACCGCTCGCTTACTGCACTCGCCCGGAACGTCGCCCAGCGCGTCGCGAACACCGGAAGGTCGGTAACTCTTGAACCGATGGCGCCTAACGAACGCCGTATCGTGCACCTAGCGCTGGCCGAAAACTCGAACGTGGTCACCGAAAGCACGGGTGTCGGACCGAGCCGACAGGTCGTCGTTCGTCCCAAGCATGAGGGTCAGCGAGCGCCTTCCGGTCGTCCACCGCGTTATTCGGGCAGGAAGCGCGAGGATGAGCCAGGAAGTCTGGATACACCAGAAGAATAGTCTGTTATGAGTAGTGGCTCCGTCGGACTGTCTGTCAGTGACCATGTGGCGACACTCAGCTTTTCGATTGCCTCAGATAGAGAACTTGACGAGCACGTTGCGGCAGACTTCCGCGAAGCGACTATCTCAATAAGTGAGGATGACGCTGTACGCGTTGTTGTGGTGGCCGGGCTGTCCGACTTATCTCACACAGAGACTCCGACACCCGTTCGAACACTTATCAAATTGGCTGACTGCGTCGCCGGGATACCGAAACCGGTTATCGCTACCATCGGTGGCGACGCCATGAACCAAGCTTTGGAGTTAGCCCTCGCCTGCGACATCCGTGTAGCATCGGAAGCCTCGCGTTTCGGCTTCACCTATCTCACACACGGGCAGCTACCGTCGAATGGCGCAACACAGCGTCTTCCACGTATCATCGGTCAGCCCCGCGCACTGGAAATGCTCCTCACATCCCGTGTTCTGCACGCAAGCGAAGCGGTGCGTATAGGCTTGGTTCACGAAGCGCATCCCGAACGCCAGGTCGACGAAAGGGTGAGACAGCTCGCAAAGATTATCGCTGAACTGGCTCCTGTAGCTGCACAATACCTGAAAGAAGCGATACTCAAAGGCTCAGACATGACATTAGAGCAGGGGATGCGTCTTGAAGCCGACCTGAGTATCCTATTGCAAGGCACCAGTGACCGTGCCGAAGGACTAATGGCCTTCGAAAAAAAACGGGAACCCGGATTTACAGGGAACTAAAACCGTGGCAAAAAAAAGCGACAACATTACCGTTGATGTGATGATTGAGATTCCTAAAGGGAGTCGCAATAAGTACGAATACGACAAAAAACAAAAGGTCATTCGATTCGATCGGATGCTCTTCTCGGCCGTTCATTACCCCAGCGACTACGGTTTTATAATGGACACCTTGGGGTTGGATGAAGATCCGCTCGATGCTCTCGTACTGGTGTGGGAGCCTACCTTTCCCGGCTGCGTCATCGAGGTAAAGCCCGTGGGCTTGTTCAAGATGTGGGACGAGAAGGGTTCGGATGAGAAAATACTTTGTATCCCGATTGGCGACCCCCTATGGAACCATATCAAGAGCCTGAAGGACGTTCCGCCGCATCTCTTGAAAGAGATAGGGCACTTTTTTGCCATTTACAAAGAACTTGAAGAAAAAAAGACGGGTGTCGAAGGCTGGGCTGACCGTGACGAAGCCTTGAAGACGATTCGTGAAGCCCAGGAAAGATACAAGGCAGAACCTCGTTAGTATGTTGTTCGAGACGGTTCGATATGAAAAAAAAGGTAACGTCGCTTACATAGAGTTGCATCGCCCCGAAGTCATTAATGTGCTGAACGTCCAGATGCGCGACGAACTCTTCGAAGTACTCGAAGCCGTCCGTGATGACCCCGACGTTCGTGTTTTAGTGCTCAGTGGCGCGGGAGACCGCGGCTTCTGTGCAGGTGCCGACCTTACTGAATTCGGCACGACCCCTTCGCAGGCCGCTGCCCGTCGCGTGCGCTGGGAGCGCGATTTGTGGGGATTGCTGCATTCGCTGCGTAAGCCCATCATCGCAGCGCTGCACGGCTACGTCATTGGTACCGGCCTGGAGGTGGCCTGCTTGTGCGACATCCGCATCGCTTCCGCCGATGCACAGTTCGGCATGCCGGAACTCGCGCTCGGCCTTATCCCCGGCGCAGGCGGCAGCCAAACGATTCGCCGCACAGTCGGCATCCCCCAATCGTTCGACATATTCTTTTCGCGTACGGAGAAGCGTTTGAGTGCTGACGAATCGCTTGAGGCTGGACTGGTTCACCGTGTTGCCAACCGCTCCGGCCTCCTGGACGAGGCCGAAAAGTTGGCGAATATCCTTGCTGCTTTAGACCCACAGGTGGTCTCCGCGACGAAAACGGCAGTCTTGGACGGGATGGATATGGCTCTCGAAGCGGGACTTGCCTTGGAAGATAGGCTGGCACGACAGCTACGGGGAGCCGCATGAACGTTTCGGAGTTCCTCGACCTTACGGTTGAAATAGTTCCCGACCGTAGTGCCACCGTATTTGAGGGCAGGCGAAGGACGTTTGAAGAGCTTCATGACCACGTCAATCGCTTAGCTAACACGCTCGCTTCGCTGGGTGTCACACAAGGCGATAGAGTCGCTATTCTCGATGTGAACACCGACGACTACATCGCCGTGTTCTTTGCCTCGGCGAAGCTTGATGCCATCTTCGTGCCGCTGAATTTTCGGGCCAAGGCAGATGAAATCGCCTTTATGCTCAACGATTCGGAAGCCAAAGTATTGCTTGTCGGTCCTGTATATGATGATTTGGTAGCCTCACTGCAACCCGTCCTAACCACTGTTCGACACGTCATGTCCCTTGGTGGTTCCATCGGCCGCTGGTCCTCATTGTTGGAACAATTACCTTCCGCTTCCGCAGAAAGATTCACGCCTGTGGCGGACGACAGTGATATCGCAATACTGCTCTTTACCGCAGGGACGACCGGTACCCCCAAGGGCGTTATGTTGCCGCATGAGACCTTCTCTTCGTTCCTACTCACCAACGTCGAGCCAGCCAACCCCGACATCGAAGAGCGCACCGTTTTATCGGTACCGCTGTACCACGTCGCCGGTATCCAGGCCATGATGGCCTCGGTATACAGTGGCAGAACACTTGTTATCCAACGCCAGTTCGAACCTGCTCAGTGGCTGGAACTGGTCGAGCGGGAGCGTGTTACGAGGGCGACCCTCGTTCCAACCATGCTCAAGATGCTGCTCGAACACCCCGATTTCGTTCGCCGCGATCTGGGCAGTCTGGAAACTATCACCTACGGTGCTGCCCCTATGACACTGGAAGTTATTAAGCGGGCCATCACTGCACTGCCGGGCGTCCGGTTTATCAATGCCTTTGGTCAAACCGAAACTGGCGCCACCATTGCCATGCTCCCGCCGGAAGACCACGACCTTAGCGGCGCGCCCGACGAGGTTGAAAAAAAGCTCCGCAGACTCTCCTCTATAGGCAAGCCACTCCCTGATGTCGAAGTAAGTATTGTGGATGAGACCGGTCTCTTCGTTCCAACCGGAGAGATTGGCGAAATCGTCGCTCGTGGCTCACGTGTAATGAAAGGTTATTGGAAACAAGAAGAAGCTACCATTCAGACCATGCACGGAGGCTGGTTGTACACGGGTGACCTCGGGTACACGGATGAGGATGGGTATATTTATCTATCGGGCCGAGCCAGAGACTTCATCAAGCGTGGCGGAGAAATGATTTCGCCTGGAGAGGTTGAACAAGTGCTGCATGCCCACCCTGCGGTCGAAGAAGCAGCGGTTATCGGAGCTCCCGATGCCCATTGGGGCGAGTGTGTCATGGCCGTAGTCGTGCTCAAGCCTCACGTCATTATCACCGAGTCGGACATAACAGAGCACTGCCGTCAGAAGCTAGCCAGCTTCAAGAAGCCCGAAACGGTGCGTTTTGTGGACTCGCTTCCCCGGAACGCCCTTGGCAAAGTGCTTAAACGCACACTGCGGGAGCAGTTCACCTAGCCGATTCGGTCGAACCTCGTATAGGGCCGCAGTACCTCGGGTACAAGAACTGAGCCGTCCGCCTGCTGATAGTTTTCCAGAATCGCCGCAATGACCCGTGGCAACGCTAACCCTGATGCGTTCAGCGTATGTGGAAACTGCACCCGTTTGCCTTCCGCCGGACGGTATCGGATGTTCGAGCGGCGGGACTGGAAGTCGGTACAGTTCGAACTCGAACTCACCTCCAGCCACTCCTCGCTGCCCGGCGCCCACATCTCAATGTCATAAGTCTTCGTCGCCGAAAAGCCCAGATCACCCGTGCAGAGTTCGATAATCCGATAGGGGATTTCAAGTCGCTTGCACAACCCCTCGGCGTTGGCGAGCATGTCTTCAAGCTCCTGTTCCGAGGTCTCCGGACGAACGAACTTATACATCTCCACCTTCTCGAATTGATGTACCCGTTTGATACCCCGCGTATCCTTACCTGCCGCAGCCTTCTCCCGCCGGAAGCAAGGCGTGTGCGCAACGAACTGCATTGGCAGCGCATCCTCGGACAGAATCTCCCCTACGAACATCCCTGTAATCGGCACCTCGGCTGTCGGGATGAGCCAGAAATCCTCCTCCGCGTCCCGGTACATCGTGTCCGCGAACTTCGGCAACTGGCCGCTGCCCGTCACTGTCGCACTGGTTACGAGGTAGGGGACGTACACTTCTTCATACCCGTGCTCCTCCGTGTGCACATCCAGCATCCAGTCTATAAGCGCTCGTTGAAGTCGGGCACCCTTACCCCTCAATACATAAAAACGACTACCGGAGAGCTTGACCCCTCGCTCGAAATCAATAATTCCTAGTCGTTCACCGATATCCCAGTGCGCCTGCGTGTCGAAATCGTACGTCCGCTGCTCACCTACCGTGCGTACAGGTACGTTGTCGGCTGCATCTTTCCCGAGCGGGGTTGTTTCGCTCGGTAGATTCGGCAGCATCAGGAGAAGAGAGGATATCTGCTCGTCCACCGTTCGCGTCTCTTCTTCAAAGCCCTTGATGCGTGTACCCACTTCTCGCATCTCGGTGACCATTTCCTTAGGAGGTGGCTTCATCCTGCCAATCTCTTTACTGACAGCGTTGCGGCGTGCCCGTAGCTCGTCTGCCTCGACGATGATGGCGCGGCGCTTTGTGTCCAACTCCAGTATCTGGTCAATGGAGGCATCCGTCGTCCCGCGAGCCCGCATGGCCCTTCGAACGAGGTCGGGCTGCTCCCGCAAAAGTTCGATGCTTATCACTAACGTTCCCTCATCAAATCCTATGGAGCTAAAAGTATAGCAGCGTAGTAACGTCTAAAAAGTGGATTGAAAGCACTCAAACGTACTATTAGAAATTAGACACGACCCGTATCATTACTCCGAAATGTTGCTCCAGATATGTCCAAAAAGGTACATCAAAGTGATGTGGTCGTTCACAAGCTTGACGCATTACCACCCTGCGCGTATCGTGATTCCAAACGACGAATCATTTAGGACACTGCACGTCAAAGCATTTACGGACGATGTGAAATGGTAAGTAGCCTTCTTCGATATCCGTACATAGTGGGTTTCGTCACCTTTATCTTTTCTGTTATTTCGGTTATTGCTCAAAGCGATATTGCGGTAGCCCTCTTTTTCATCCCCATCTTGATGGCAGGTGGACTGCAACCATCGGGCCGACTTATCGTTATCGTGGTTGGAGTACTCGTGCTGCTGATTACCCATATTTTCGCCTATGGTGCGGAGATTCGCGAGTCGCTACATCTTACCGAGTTTGCGATTCCATTTGTCGTAATTGCCGCCACCGGTGCTGTGGCCCCCATCCTCTATCGAATCACCATGCAATGGTGGGACGCCAGGGCTGAAGCGAAGGCACGGCAGCCTCAGGCACCGCCACCCCAGCAGTAAGCGGCACCCTCCAAGCCGAAGCCGGTAGGGGAGCCGTTATTTGCAAAATTGCTTAAGCTTCTTCCCAAACGTGCAGAATCTGCGCCCGAGCATCCGCTGATAAAAGAAGCCAAGGCCGTCGCGAAAAACAGCAATGACCTCATTGCCTTGTGTGAAAACATAACCACACTTATTCAAGGAGCGCTGCCAGTTGACAAGGCCATTGTAAGCATCGTAGACACTGCAACCGGCACATTTACCGACGTGTACCACTTCGGCGTGGAAGTTCCGGGCAGGAAGCAGGGCGATGCCAGCAGGCTCGCCGGAACCTTCGCCGAGAGCATTGTCACAGGGCGCAAGGGTGTGCTTATCCAGCCGTCGGCAGAGGACGATATGTCGTCTTTACCCCCGTCACTCATGCCTAGCGTATCGGTAGGCCTCGTATCATTCCTTGCCGTGCCCATTATCCGGAAGAAGGATGTCGTGGGCATACTCCACCTTCGCTCAGCTGGCCAGCAGGCTTACACAGAACAGAGCGTACTACTTGTGGAACAGGTGGCATTAGCCATCGCATTTAAGATTGCCGGATGGAAATCCATAGCGGCGTTCGCCCGTCTCCCCGAAACTGCCGAAACGCCGGTTCCGGCGCAACCAGCCGCAACCCCGACCTCTACGACATCCGGCACATCGCCATCACCCACAGCCCAGCCCGCATCGGAGCCTGCTACCGCGCCTGAAACCCAGGAATTGAATCGTGAAGAATTAACTACCGAATCATCCTCACCGGCTGGGCCTGAGAAGGCTGAACAATCGCGGGAAACCCAATCGACCAAAGAGGAACAAAGTACTTCGAAGCCACAGTCCGAACAACCTTCGGGTGACGACCAACAGAAAGCCTCTCCGTCGGAAACGGAAACTGACGAGGTTGAGATTCAGAAGGAATTAGATCAGCTTGGTGGGATAGTCGCCGCCGCGAACGACATAGCTCGGATATACGACGAAGTCGCCATCCACATACGCCGTCTTGTTCCATTTGACCGTATCGTGGTCTCATCAGCCAGCCTTGACCGCGGCATGCTCACCACCGTCTACACTGCAGGACCTGAATTACCAAGCAGCGCGCTGGGCAACGAGGCGAAGTTCGAGGACACGCTCTTCCAGCACATCGTTCGGCAGCGTAGAGGGCTCATACTCGGAACTGGACGCGACGACGAATTCATTTCGCAACACAGAATTCAACAGCAAGCCATTGGCGCAGATCTCCCCTCGCTTGTCGCCGCTCCGCTGGTTCACCAGGACAGGGTGGTCGGCACCATGGAGTTACGTTCCCGCAACTCCAAAGCATATGGCCAGGTCGAACTCGTATTACTGCATAAGATAGCCACGGCCATCGCCGGGGCCGTCGCCGATTCCAAGTCGGGTGTTGCGCGTCCCAAACCGTCCGTTATAAAACGCGTTGTGTTATCTGAACAATTCGACGACGATAAAACGCCCCTGGTTGCACATGCGCAATCTTCCGAATACGAAAAGACATCTGCTGAGAAGAAGCCAAAATCCGCAGCCGACCGCGACGACGAAAATGCGCTGAAGGTATCCCGAAGAGGACAACTATTTGCCAGCGACGACGATGTTGACGAGGACACGCTCAGTATATTCAAGGAAAGCACTTTTGACTTGGATTCTTCCAACCTTGACGAAGACGAGGCAGAAATACCGGATGATGAAGAAATCGATCTGGAATCCTCACAATCCGTAGCTTCGGCACCTATTCAGGACAACTCTGCTTTGGAAGAACTGCGTCGTGAAGCACAAGAAGGCCGTGTCCAGGCAGAGATAGCCCGCACTGCGGCAGTCGCACAAGACCTCGAAGAAGTCTTCTCGTCGCTTCCTAACCAACTGGCGTCCATCCTTTCTGTAGACTCCTTACACGTTCTCTTGGCCGACCAGGCTGGCGAAGAACTTACCGTTGCCCACCGTTTCGGAAATGCAGTGCCGGGGTGGGAACGGACGCGAACTGTCCGGGTTGCAGGCTCCTACTTCGAACCGTGCATCCAAAATCGGACACATGCCCTCGCGTCGGCCTCAACGACAACCGAGTTAGCCGAGGAACACCGTGGCCTCGCAGCGTCTGCAACAGCGGGGATAACCTCATTCCTGGCTGTCCCCCTTATTTCCCGCAGCAAACTTTTAGGGGTTATAGCCATTGGCGCGGAGACGCCGGAGGCCTATAAAGAGCATCAGGCTGAGATTATGGCCAATATCGCTTCCGTGCTTGCCGCTTCCCTATCACACGTCCAGGAAATGACCGCGATGCGGCGCGAAGCCGGTTCCGAGGCTGTCCTTACGGAACTTGCCGTCAGTCTGGCATCCACTCTCAAAGCCGACGATTACTACCAGCGATTGGCAGAGGGTGCCTCCAAGCTTGTGAAATTCGATAGGCTAGTAATAAGTGAAGTAGACAGCGAAGCAGGTGAGCTTGTTCACGCCTTTATCACCGGGGGCAGCGTATCCGGCGTTGAAGTGGATGACCGGATACCTATCGAAGGCAGCTTGGAGTCCCGGGCCATAACCATTCGGGCCCCGTTTCTCGTTTCACCTTTGGAGAACAATAAAAACGCGCAAGGCTTTCATGCCTGCATCTTCGTACCCATTGTTGCAGAAGACGAAGTTGTCGCAGTCGTCAGTGTACTCACCAAAACCGAATCTGGATATGTCCAGCATCAGGCCGACCTGCTCGGACGTATGGCCGTATTCGCATCCTCAGCCATCGCCAACATCGCTGGCCATGCCGCCCTTGTGGAAGCCGAGAAGCGCGTCGCCGAAGCCGCTGTTGCCCGCTCTCAAGACCCCATGTTGGAGATTGGTCGCATAGTATGGACGGCAGGCGATTTGCAATCGCTGTATACGGAGACAGCCGAACATCTTCAAGACCTCATCCCCTTTGAGAGGTTTGCTATTTGGACCATCGATGCTGAAACTGGCGCGTTGTTGAACACCTACTCCGCCGGAGTGGAAGGAAACAGGTTGCAACCCACCGAGCCGTTGGCCTTGCTCGGTTCGGGTGCCCAGATAGCCCTCGCCAACGGCAAACAGTCCGGCAACGGTGACAAAGACAGCGCGCGCCGCCTGACCCAGCTTGTCGGAAGCATCGCTGCCGGTCTCCCCGGCCTCATCATCATCCCGCTCTTCTACGAGAACGAAGGCGTCGGAATGCTCAGCTTCGGCTCCAGCAAGGAGAACGCCTTCACATCCGAACACGAAGAGCTTGCCGAAAAGGTTGCCCAACTCCTCGCCGCCCGTGTCGGCCTGGAACAGATAAGCATCCGCCGGGCGCTGTCCGCTCACCACATGCAAGAGAGGCTTGACAGGCTCGGCTCCGAGGCTGGCCAGCGCACCCGCGAGCTCGACTCCATGAAGTCCGAACTGGAAACCCTCAGGACAACCGTCTACCACGACCTGCGCAAGCCGCTCAGTACCATAGACAGCGCAAGCCAGACCGTGCTCGACACACTTGTCAAGAGCAAGAGCAAAGAGGGTAGGGAGCAGGCGTTGCGCTTGCGTGCCGCTTCGCGGACGGCCACCCAGCAGATCGAAAACTTGGCCCAGATGGCCGAGGTCACCAACCGGGCAGTCTCGCTCGAAGAGATAGACCTCTCTGGTCTTGCCCGCAACGCCGGACGGAAATTACGTTCAGTAGATGTAGGGAAGGCCGTGACTGTGTCCGTGGCCAAAGAACTGTTCGTCGAGGCCGACCGCTACATGACCGAAGTCCTGCTCGACCGCCTGTTTGAAGACGCCTCGGAGCGCGCCACCAGAGTCGCCAGCCCTCGCATCCAGGTCGGCGCCTCAACCCGCGACGGCGAACTCGTCTTCTACGTTCGGGATAACGGCAAAGCTATCGCTGCTGAGGTCACTGATGCCATGTTTGATGAGGAAAAGCAGTACAGTGTGTCCACCGAGCTAGCCAGGCGCGTCGTCGAGCGCCACGGAGGCCGCATCTGGGCCGAGAGCGAGTCCCGAAAAGGGACGACCATCTACTTTACCCTGAACTGAGGATATCCCGCAGCCGCTCGGCAATGATCGCTTCGTCGCCCGCCCGCACCGTCTGGATGCGCACGATGAACGAGTTCGGTACCTTGTCCTCTCGCACCCAAATCTTCGGCTTCCCTTCCTTCAGTCGCTCGATGACTTGCGCCGCCGTCATTCCCACCTCATGCGCGTCCACCGTCACCCGCAGCCCCTCCATCAGCGACCCCTC
>JAQBWG010000005.1 GCA_027625225.1 Chloroflexota bacterium
GCCCTCGTTCATCATGCCCACATAGAAGGCATTCAGTTTGGTCTTGTCGGCCTTCAAAGAGGTGCGGTAGTCGATGACTTCAGTGTCGGTGAAGTGGATGCCGAACAGGGAGCCGATGCCGGTGACCTGCACAGGAACATCAAGTTCGTCGAACACGGCGCGGAGTTTCGCCCGCAGCGAGTCGCCGAGGGCGTTCATGCGCTTGTAGACTTCGGGCGTGAGCTGAGCCATGGTCGCCTCGCCCGCAGCCATGGTCATGGGGTTGGCGTTGAAGGTGCCGGCGTGGGATATGGCTGCACCCTTCTGGTTATCGTACAACTCCATGATATCGTCGCGGCCGCCCCATGCACCGACGGGAAGCCCGCCGCCGATAATCTTGCCAAAGCAGGTCACGTCGGGGATGACACCAAAAATCTCCTGCGCACCGCCCGGGGCCAACCGAAAGCTTTGCACTTCGTCGAAGATGAGCACGATGCCAAGCTCGGTGGTGAGCTTGCGCATGCCTTTGAGAAAATCTATGTTGCCGATGATGTACCCGACGTTGGAAAGCACCGGCTCCATGATGACACAGGCCAGTTCGTCCTTGTGGCGCCGGATGATTTCTTCAGACTCTTTAAGGTTGTTGTAGGGAAGAATCACCACGCCATTGGTGACCTCGGCAGGCTGACCCGGCCATTCGGGCACGGGGTTGTAGCCGTTGGGGTCGAGCTTGCTGGCGGGAGGATTCACGCTGACGGAGACCTCTTCCGAGTTGCCGTGGTAGCCTCCCTCGAACTTGGCGTACTTGGGCTTGCCGGTGAACGCCCGGGCCATGCGGATGGCGTTCATGGTGCCCTCGGTGCCGGAATTGGTGAAGCGAACTTTATCCAGCGACGGCACCTGTTCAACCAGGCGTTTAGCCAATCGCACCTGTACGTCGGTGGGCGCGCTGTAACTCATGCCCTTGTCGGCCTGCTCGTGAACAGCCTTCAGTACTTTAGGGTTGGCGTGACCGACGATGTAGGTCGTCGCGTTAATCATGAAGTCGAGATACTTGTTGCCGTCAATATCGTGAACGTAGTGCCCTTCCGCGTGGTCAACAAAGAAGGGGTAAGGGTCGAAGTAGGCGGTCGCGCGTGAGCTACCACCGGGCAGATATTTCGCGGCCTCGTCTTGCTTGATTTTAGACTTGGGCCGTTTGGCAGCGTACGCCTTGCGTTCCTGGTTTAACGTTTCCTGGATGCTCATAGTCTTCTCCTCTAGATGGCCTGATTCGCAGGTCATTATATCTGTCGTTGGGCTGAACAGCTAATAGTTTTTGAGGATCTACTGTGCGGTGATGCCACCGTCTATCACCAGCTCGGTGCCGGTGATGTAACTCGACTCGTCAGACGCCAGGAACAGCCCTCCCCAGGCGATGTGCTCCGGCGTGGCTATCCATCCAAGGGGTGTCCGGTCGATGAGTTTCTTGCGTTCCACTGGGTCGTGAACGAGTGAAACGGCTTGGGGGGTATCGATAAATCCAGGGTGTAGCGAGTTCACGCGGATGTTTTCTTTCGCGTACTGGATGGCCGCGGCCTTGGAGAATATACGCACCGCACCTTTGGAAGCAGGGTATGCCGCGCCGCTGTCTGTACCGACTAGGCCGTAGATGGAAGATACGTTGATGATGGAGCCGCCGCCGACCTTACGCATTTCGGGAATGGCGTGTTTGGTGCCCAAAAATACGCCTGTCGAGTTGACGGCCATAACCTGGTCCCAGTCTTTTTCGAGATACTCGTGCAAGGGCGCGAAGCCACCGCCAACACCCGCGTTGTTCACCAGTACATCAAGTTTGCCGTACTGCTTTACCGTTGCAGCGATAACCGACTGCCATTCCTTTTCGTTTGTAACATCGAGGTGCATGTAGACGGCCTCGCCGCCATCTTTCTTGACTTCCTGAACGACTTGCTTACCCATATCGTCCTGAACATCGGCCGATACGACTCGTGCTCCTTCCTTTGTGAATAACCGGACATAGGCGACGCCCATACCGCTGGCGCCACCGGTGATGATTGCAACTTTGCCCTTAAGTCTATCCATTGGCGGGTACTTTTCTCCAAACTGATTCGATAAAGACCTGCGCGAGTGTATCCCCGCCGTAATAAGCTGTCAAACAGGCCCTAAGGTATAATGGGCGACCACTATAGAACGGATTGGAAATCTGTGAAAGACCGACCCCACGTAGAAGTTGATGGAGGAGGTAAGAAGATTACCCGGTCAAGGAAATCTTCAGACCCTTCTGAAGTGAGTGACGAAGAGTTGCTCAGCCTTATTGTGGAAAAAGATAAGGAGGCGCTGGGAAAACTCTACGAGCGGTATAGCACCCAGGTGTATTCGCTGGCGTTGCACATCTTGAGAGACCCAGGACTGGCTGAAGAAGCGGCCCAAGACACATTCTTCAATGTGTGGCGCAGGGCGATGAGTTTTCGGAGCAGTCGGGGTACTGTCGCAGCATGGCTCTTCAGCATTCTGCATCACCGGGCGATAGACGAGATACGCCGACGGAAACGACGGGACGATCATCGGTCTGACAAGGACCCGATGACGCTGGATACCCCAGCAGACAATACGACCGACCCGGTTCGGTATACCTCGGCGCAGTTTGACCGAGCATTTGTGAAGGATGCGTTGAGGGTACTACGACCGGAGCAACGGGAAATCGTGGAGTTGGCCTACTATGGCGGACTGACGCATACGGAGATATCGGAACGGTTGAATCAGCCGTTGGGTACGGTGAAAACGAGGATGCGGTTGGCGTTAAGGAAGTTAAGAGAAACAATAGAGCCCGGGGCTCTGGGGTAGGGAAGATGGATTGTAGGGAAACGGAAGATTTATACGGAGCATATGTATTAGGCGCTCTCGGAAAACGGGAGCGCGAAAAGGTTGCGGCGCATCTGGACAAGTGTGCTTCGTGCAGCCTTGAACTGCGCGCAGATACGCATGTGGTGTCAGGCTTAGCGCAGGCTGTACCTCAAGTCACGGCGCCTCGAACGCTGAAGACCAGCCTGATGGCCCGAATCGAGGCAGAGTCGGGTCCTGGTCTCGGAGAGACAATCGCAAACGCAATCCGCAGCCTGGGCAATACACTGGTTAGGCCGTCGTGGACGATGGCCGGTGCTTATGCCGGTGCCACTGCTGCAATCGCCATTGCGGTCGTAAGCATGGTGTGGCTTAACGACGTGGCTGGTGATACCCAAGTGCTGCAGCAGCAAGCGGATGCCCGCGCTCAGGACGAGGCAGTGGCTATGGCCAATGTTGAGAACCGGCTGGATGAAATGGCGAACAAGGTCGAAACGGTCGCCAACGTGGGTACGCGCATTGACGCTGTAATCGCCGAGCAGTCTGCCTTGGCGAGCCGAGTACAGACGGTTGCCACGTACGGCTCGGACATGATGGACATGGTGAAGGACACCCGATACCTCACGTATATGGCCGCCACACCAGACACGGCAGTCAATATGATTTCTTCGGGCGAAGCTACCGGCCAGGCACACGGCATGATGCTGATCGCTCCAAGTCGCACGTGGGGGCTACTGGCCGTTCTTGAGTTGCCTCCATTACCTGAAGGCAAGGTGTACCAGGCATGGCTAATTGACGGGGGCACGATTGTAGATGCCGGTATATTCCTTGTTGATGAGACCGGGTATGGGCAGGTTGTCGTGCAATTTCCCGACAATCCAGACCTGTATGACAACGTAGGTATCACTATCGAGCCCGAGGGTGGCAGCCCGTTCCCCACCAGCGACACCGTCCTTCTCGGAGACTTCTAAGACTTTTCTTAGAAAAGCCCTCACTTCTCCTATGTGGCTGACTAGGCCCTGTGCTAGAGTGCTTTTGATGGCGGCGCAGCGATTCAAGGCTGCGGCATCATTCCAACTCAATGCGCAGGGAGGAACCCTTCATCCGATGTCAAAGGCCCGCATCGTCATATTGACGGCGCTCGTTCTGCTCCTCTTTACCCAGGTTCTGTCGGTATCTGCACAAACTGAGGAAGATGAGACCGCGGTAAGAAATCTCGCGATTATCAGCGACGGCGAGCATCCGGGCGACACGATTACGTATACCCTGGTGGGTGTCGAGCAGCCGGGAGCGGGACGCGTTCTACAGGGCTGGCTGGTCACTGACAACGGAGTAGCGAGGCTAAGCACCGGCACGATGACAGTTGGCGCATCAGGAACGCTCAACCACACGTATGTGTCACCAACGGGCGAGAATCTTCTCCAACGCTACAGCAAGATTGAGATAACGCTGGAACCGGTGCCTGACCCGTCACCTAATAGCCCATCGAAACAGGCCATCTGGAGTGCGAAAATCCCCTTCCAGGCAGTTAATGACGTCCGAAGTCTTTTAGATAGTTGGTCTACTCTCAGCGAAAACGGTTCGCTCATAGGTCTTCGTAAAGAACTTGCAATCGCCCTTTCTGAGGCCCAGTTAGCGCAAACGTCAACGACGCTGGAAGAACTGCAAGACCATATCCAAAAGGCCATCAACGTCATAGAGGGCAGCGGCGGAACGAACTACTCGCCAGAGGCCAACGACTCCGGTGACGGCGTTGGTGTGCTTACCTATGCCGCGACCAGCCGTTCCCACGCAGTGACCGCAGCCGCCGATGCTCCGGATAATCCCGAGGCGGTGATGCACGGGGCCGGAATTCAGACTACTATTTCGAACGTTGACGGCTGGGTTCGCGAGGCCAGAGACCAGGCGTTGGTGGTTTTGGTCACAGACGAACTGGTTGCGGCGAAGATTCAGACCACGCCCATGATTGGTTTACTGAACGGCGCGCTTAACGGGATTGACACCGATGGCGACAGCGTTATCCGGGCTACACCGGGAGAAGGAGGCGCAGCGCAGGCGTATCGCGAGGCGCAGTTTATGGCAACGCTGGTATTCCAGCCAGGCGGATTGCCCAGGCCCATCGACCTTGGACCGGGGTTGCCGAGTACCGGCGACTCAACGCTAGCGATGCTTCCGCTCGCCGGACTGGCAATCGCAGGCATACTCACCGGCCTAGGCACATTCTTTTTGATACGAAAGCGCCGCGCGTTCAGTTAACGCCTCCGCCGAACCGGCTTTCCAATCGTGCGTCTCACGCGGTATGCTTCCGGCGATGGTTACCGAAAGCAAAGACAACAGCGTTTTGGAACGAAGCCGAACGGCTAAATCCGACTTCGGGCATCTGACCGGCCCTCCTTGCGATATCTGCGACACGCCTATGCTGGATATGCACTGTAAACTCAAGTGCCTGGCCTGCGGGTTTTTCAGAGACTGCTCCGACCCTTAACCACCCGATAACCTCATGTAGTCGTCGCGTTCTATTCAGCGAAGTAGAATAGGTTCATGTCACACCGCACATACATACTGCTGTCCATTGGTTTCGTTATCCTATTGTTAGCTGGGGCATGCGCCGACACGACACCCACGGCTACTTCCACATCAAGTATTCCTTCGCCGACGCCTACACCTATAACCATCGATGCCGTTCTGGCCGAGTCCGGACAAGCCATGGCTGACCTAGAGTCGTTTCACTTTCAAATGGCCCATGAGATAGGCAGTACGGAGTTCGTGCCCGGCCTGAAGGCCGACGATGTGTCTGGAGATGTACTAAGTCCCGACAGCCTATCTGCCGAGATGCGGGGTTTATTCGCGGGATTTGGGGTGAGGATCCGATTCATCGCCATTGGCAATGACAACTTTATGACCAATCCCCTTTCCGGCACCTGGGACAGGATAGATACCGAGGTCACTCCTATCGGCTTCTTCAATCCACAGCAGGGCATTTCGTCAATGATGGTGAAGGTGCAGGAGGCCACCTTCACCGAACCGCCCACCAGCAATTCCAAGGTGTATCGTATCCAAGGCTTTATGCCCGCCGAGGCGCTGAGTCCGTTGCTTGGTAATACGATTGCCGACAGCAGGGTGGCTGTAGAATTGGAAATCGACCGCTCGACCATGCGCCTGCTGAAGGCGACCTTTGACGGCAAGGTCACGCCCACCGACCAGGGCGACACGCTGAGGGTGGTGACTCTATCCAAATTCGATGAACCGGTGACGATTGAGCCTCCCGAGTAACAATCCGGCCATAAAGCGCGGATTCTCACCGTATCTTGCCCTCATACCTATCTGTCTCGGTGTCTTTGTAGCAGCGGACGACCAGACGGTCGTCGTGACCATATTGCCTCAAATCATGCAAGACATGCGTGTGCCCATCAGCGAACTGGACACCGTGTCGTGGACTATCACCGCCTACCTGCTCGGATACGTTGCGGCTATGCCACTCATCGGCCGGTTGTCCGATGTATGGGGGCACCGCCGATTGTTCGTACTATCCATGCTGTTATTCATGGCCGGATCTGTGGCGACCGCCCTTGCTCCGAACCTGTCCACGCTTATCGGGATGCGGGTCGTACAGGCGGTGGGCGCCGGTGCACTCATCCCCATATCCATCGCTTTCGCAGGCGATCTTTTCCCGGCAGGTAAGCGGGGTATCGCTCTCGGTCTTATCGGTGCGGCCGCAGAGGCGGGCGGCGTCATCGGGCCCCTATGGGGGGGGATCGTCGTGCGCTATCTGGACTGGCGATGGGTGTTCTGGATGAACATACCACTTGGGGCTGTGGTTATCGTAGGAATTCTATTCATGCTGGCTCGCAGCCCGCGGCACAGCGCCAAGTTGGATTATCTCAGTGGCGCACTGGTTGCCATTGCTTTGTCCGCGCTCACACTCGGCCTTGCCCGCATCGGCGGGCCGGACGCGCTTATGGGCGTGTATCTCGCCGGTTCAGTCGCTGCGCTCGTCCTGCTGGTGCTCCGCCAACGTAGCTCCAGCGACCCGCTGTTCCCACATGGCATGTTCACTCACATCGCCGTCAAGGCCGCCAACAGCGCCCACCTTCTTGTGGGCGGCGCGCTCATCATCGGCATGATTACCGTCCCTCTCATGGCTAACACTGTCCTAGGGTTGTCGCCGTTGGAGGGCGGACTGCGCCTCATGCGCATGACCGCCGCCATTCCCTTCGGTGCCGTTCTCGGCGGATGGACGGCGCAGCGGATGGACTATCGCATCCCCACCGTATTAGGCCTTGTGCTTATTGCACTGGGATTTTTCTTCATGAGTACCTGGGATGTGGACATCAGTGAGCCGTCGCTAACCATCCATCTCGCACTGGCCGGATTCGGGTTCGGCCTACTCATCGCACCCATCGCCCTGGCTGCCACCGAGCCGGTCTCAGAGGGTGTGCGCGGTGCCGCTGCAGGCGTAGTGACGGCCATGCGCATGGTGGGTATGACGTTCGGCATCGCCGCACTCACCGCATGGGGTTCGGGGCGCTTCGTCAATCTTATCGCCGGAATTCCTCTGCCGCTACAAGCCGCAGGCGAGTCTGCCGCTGACTACCAAGCCCGTCTTGCTGTCTATCAAACGCAGGTTTCCGATATCGGAGTGTCTTTATTCTCCAACTTCTTCCTCATCGCTATGGTCGTCGCCGCCATCGCCATCATCCCTGCGCTATTCATGGCGTGGAATCATCATCGCCAGAGTCGTGAATCGCAGGTTTGACACTCCACCACCGTTTCACTACACTCGCAGATAGAGCAGTCTAAGAACACGTGGAGAGCCAGTTGCCCAGCGAATCAAAAAGTCAGTGGGAAAAAGAAACCCTGGGGCCGCCTAAAAAGCGCTTTGGTGAGCGCCAGGAACGGTTCGAGACGACGTCGGGCATCGAAATCGACACGCTTTACACGCTTGGAGATACTGACGGCGCCAGCTATGCCGAAAAGGTCGGCTACCCCGGCGAGTATCCATACACGCGTGGTGTTCAGCCGAATATGTACCGCGGCAAGGTGTGGACGATGCGGCAGTACGCCGGCCTCGCATCGCCGGAGGAGTCGAACCGCCGCTACCACTATTTGCTGGACTCCGGCCAGACTGGGCTAAGCGTTGCCTTCGACCTGCCCACCCAGACGGGTTACGACTCGGACCATCCGCTGGCTGCAGGCGAGGTCGGACGTTCCGGCGTGCCCATCAGCTCCCTCGCCGATATGGAGGTGCTGTTCGACAGCATCCCCTTGGACAAAGTCAGTACGTCTATGACTATCAATGCCACCGGCTCCATCCTCCTTGCTCTGTACATCGCCGTGGCGAAAAAGCAGGGCGTGGGGCGGGATCAGATTAGTGGCACCATCCAAAACGATATCCTCAAAGAGTACATCGCACGCGGCACTTACATCTATCCACCTGTGCCCGCCATGCGGCTGGTGACCGATAGCTTCCAGTACTGTTCAGAGAACGTCCCGAAGTGGAACAGCATCTCCATCAGCGGCTATCACATGCGCGAGGCCGGTGCGACCGCAGTGCAGGAACTGGCTTTCACCTTTTCAAACGCTATCGCCTACGTGCAGGCGGCCGTTGACAACGGGCTGAAGGTGGACTCCTTCGCACCGCGGCTGTCCTTCTTCTTCGTGTCCCAAAACGACCTGTTCGAGGAGGTCGCCAAGTTCCGCGCTGCGCGTCGAATGTGGGCGCACATCATGCGCGAGAGATTCGGTGCCGAAAACCCCAAATCATGGATGCTTCGCTTCCATACTCAGACAGCTGGTGTGACCCTTACTGCGCAGCAGCCGGACAACAATGTCGTCCGCACGACGGTACAGGCCCTCGCCGCTATCCTGGGCGGCACTCAATCGCTGCATGTGAACTCCAAAGACGAGGCGTTAGCGCTGCCGACCGAAGAGTCGGCGCAGCTTGCTCTCCGCACTCAACAGATACTCGCTCACGAGAGCGGTGTAACCGAGACGGTAGACCCGCTCGCGGGCTCTTACTACATCGAAAGCCTGACCGACCAGCTTGAGGAAAAGGCCTGGGAATACATCGAACAGATTGATGGGATGGGTGGAGCGATGCAGGCGCTCGACGCCGGATTCCAGATGCGCGAGATTCACGAGAGCGCATATAAGCTTCAACAGGAAATCGAGCGCGAAGATCGCATCATCGTAGGTGTGAACAAATACATCACGGACGCTCCGCCTATCGCAGACATCCAGCGTATCGAGGCCGAGCAGACCCGCCGTCAGATTGAACGACTTCAAAAAGTACGTGCCGAGCGCGATAATACCGTCGTCGAAGCGACTCTGAAGCGACTCGAGTCAGTCGCTCGCGGGACTGAGAATACCGTTCCCGCTATTCTCGAGTGCGTGACAGCCTACGCCACCGTCGGCGAGATTGCCGACACTTTTCGTTCCGTCTTCGGCGAATTTGAAGCCGGTGAGGCGATGTGATATGACCGATTTGCTTCTTACAGAAGACGAACTGCTGCTCCGGCGCACCGTCCGCGACTTCGCAGACAAGGTGCTTATCCCCAAGGCTGCTGACTACGACCAGCGCGGTGAATTTCCGCGCGACAACGTTCGTGGCCTCGCTGACCTTGGGCTTTACGGTCTCACGGTGGACGAGCAATACGGAGGCAGCGGAGGAAACTTCGCCCAGCTCGCTATCGCCTCCGAAGAGGTCGCCCGCGGTTGCGCTTCAACTAGCGTCATTTGGCTGGCTCACCATTCGCTGGGCACCAAGTTCATCGAGAACTTCGGCTCCGAGGAGCAGAAGAGCGAATACGTCCCGCCGCTGGCTAGCGCCGAAAAGATTGCAGCGTTCGGACTCACCGAGCCTGGCGCAGGCAGCGACGCTGCTGGTATTCAGACCCGTGCCACCCGTTCCAATGGTCGCTACCTGCTCAACGGCAGCAAGACCTTCATCACCAATGCCGTAGAGGCCGACGTCTTCGTCGTCATGGCCACCATAGACCCGGCATTGCGCGCCAAAGGCATCACTGGCTTTATCGTCCCTCGCGATGCCAAGGGCTTTACCGTCACCCCGCTCAAGGGCAAAATGGGCATCCGTGCCTCGTCCACCGCCGAACTACACTTTGAGGACACGCCTGTGCCTATCGAGAATCGAATCGGCGGCGAAGGCGAGGGATTCAGTATGATTATGGAACTGCTGGATGCCAGCCGCATCGGCATTGGTGCGCAGGCCGTCGGCATCGCCCAGGGCGCCCTCGAAGCCGCGATATCTTATGCCAAGCAGAGACAAGCGTTCGGCAAACGGCTGGCCGACATGCAGGCGCTCCAGTTCACCCTTGCCGACATGGCAACGCAGGTGGACGCCGCCCGGCTGTTGGTACGTCGCGCTGCACAGCTTTTCGACAGCGGAAACCCGTTCGTTGCAGAGGCGGCGATGGCCAAGCTTTACGCCTCACGCGCTGCGGTTGAAGTCGCCGACCGCGCCCTCCAGTTGCATGGCGGCTCGGGTTACTTCGCGCCTGCTACCGTCGAACGGCTGTATCGTGACGCCAAAGTAACCGAGATTTACGAGGGAACATCCGAGATACAGCGTCTTATCATCGCGCGGAACTTACTTGTATGACATCAGGTGAAGCAAAAATGACTAGCCCATGCGTTGCACGACACATCAATCACGTAGCCATCGCGGTGCGGGACATCCAGACGTCGCTCAGTATGTACCAGGGCCTGTTCGGTGCCGGTGATGCGGCTGAGATTGAGGAGATTGCAGATCAGAAGGTGAAGGCCTGTCTCGTCCGCATCGGTGGCTCACAGATTGAGTTCATACAGCCTACGGACCTTGATTCTGGTGTCGCCAAGTTTATCGAAAAGCGTGGCGAAAGCGTCCATCACATCTGTTTTGAAGTAGACAAGTTGTCCGAGCGCCTAAAGGCCCTGAAAGCAAGCGGTGTCCAGCTTATAGACGAAAAGCCGCGGCACGGCCTCTCGGGGCAGATTGCCTTCATCCACCCCAAGTCCACCGGCGGCGTACTTATCGAGCTCGTCGACCAGGATACAGCCAAGAGGTAACGACATATGACCACCCGCACGATACGAGTGCTTGTAGCCAAACCCGGCCTCGACGGACATGACCGAGGCGCCAAGGTCGTCGCACGGGCGCTTCGAGATGCAGGCATGGAGGTCATCTACACCGGCATCCGGCAGACACCCGAGATGATTGTCGAGGCGGCGCTGCAAGAAGATGTGGACGTCATTGGCCTGAGCATCCTTTCAGGCGCACACATGGAGTTGTTCCCCCGCATCTTCGAGGGATTGAAAAAGCATGGGATGGACAACGTCATCATTGTGGCTGGGGGCATCATCCCCGAACACGACCGCCAAACGCTTGAAGAGATGGGCGTCAAGGCACTATTCGGCCCCGGCACCTCTACTCAGCAGATTGGCGAATTCATCCGCAATGCCGTCGCGGAAAAGGGAATGAAGGCCTAAAATGCCTCTCCGCTAGGGAACGAACGGCTCCGGAGCCTCCGGTGAATTCATGTGGTCTTCGATGAATGCAACGATTCTTGCTTCATCATATGCGTCAAATTTGTCAATGAACGTCCACGCCGTCAGTCCGATACGCGTATCCATGCCTGGATAGGGCGAAACGATAATCTTCGAGTACCTTCGTGCGAACGCCTCCAGCTGCGACACCAGTTCTGGGCACCCATCGGGACAATTGTAATGGATACCTATGCCCGCATGCTCAAGGTTATGTATCAATACCTCGTCGGGTACGAACTGCTTGTATACACCCCAGGGAATGGGTGCGTCTGGAGCGCCATAGTGCCAGCCTGAAGTTCCCGGCACAGAATTGTATTCGGGGTGATATTCACCGAACTTGATATGGAATGTACGCATCATCGGCACGAACGAACCAGCCCTGCCGGTACGTTCGGCACGACGATTACGACCTCTTTCCCGTAGTCCGAAACTAGTATCTCGACCTCAAGCTGGGTTGCTCCCGACGAACCTATTTGTTCGAACTGCTGACCAAGCTCAGTCAGGGCCACTTCGCCTACGAGGGTAATCCTCACGATGCGGAGATTACTTGCATTAAGCCAGACATCTATGGTTGCATCGCCCCCCGACTCCCCGAAAACTCCTGATACGTTCTCCGCGCGAACGTGAAGTACCTCCGTACCATTTAGTGTTTCCTGGGCTATGAGCGACAAACTCTCCGCACCGGCGAGAACCGGCACGATGGCCTGCATCGGACCGGAGAGAATCGTAGTGTCCGACTCGGTCTTCTGCCAGCGCTGAGTTGTAGGATCCTGACTGTAAATGGTATTCCCAACTACTACTACTTGTGTTTCAAAAGCAACGAACCCGAAGCTCACTGATAACTCTGCCGTCGAACTGCCAGGAGGCCGAAAATCTCCCACAAGTTTTACCGGAACGGTGACAGGTATCCCAGAAAAACTGGCCTGTAGACTAGCGATCAATTCAAAATGAAACGAAACGTCGTCCTGCGCTTCCAGGGCGACTTTGACCCGCTCTAAAAGTGCTTCATCCAAAGTCAGGCTGGAATTCTCAGTTTCACTACCTCCGTTCGAGGAGTTCTGTGAGGGTGTGGGTGTCGCGGCTGCCTCAGTAGACGCCGCATCTGCCGTCGGCGAGGCCGTACTCTCAGTTGAGGTTTCACAAGCCGCGAATGCTGCGACGATAAAAAGAGTAAGGGTCAAGGTTGTTAGTACGCGAAGTAACTTATACATAACTTGATTATAGTGACCTATCCAAATTGTCTACAACGTATTTAGGTGGCTTGAACGCCGCACCGTATTGAATATATACGATGTACTACGCCATATGGTTGTGGTTTGTTACGGATTTAGAGAGCAGTATGTTCCCTGTAATAGTTCTTCTTGACGTAGGATAAACCCTGAAATAAAGTGAATTGCTGCAAACGTGGAAGGGAACCCGCTGACGGGGTGGAGACATGCATTTTAACGTTGCTCAATTGTTACAAGAACCAAGCGGTTCAAAAAGAAGCTGTGAATTCAATGAAGACTTGTTCCATTTTGACGGCGACAGCACTGTTCCGGTTTGGGGTAATGTGGAAATGTTGAGGACCGACGAAAGCATCTGGATAGGGGTCTCGCTGGATTCCAGCATCCCCTCAGAGTGTTCTCGTTGCTTGAAAGAACTCACCCAGAAGATTCACGTAGAGTTTGACGAAGAATACTTCTCTCGCTACCTAGGGTATACTGAAGACCGTGGCTTGGATGAAATTGACGAGTCCCAGCACATAGATTACGACAACATACTCGACATAAGTGATGCGGTACATCAGTATCTTTTGACGGCAGTCCCTATGAAGCCTATGTGTCGAGACGACTGTGCAGGACTTTGTGTAGTTTGTGGCACGGACCTAAATAACAGCACATGTGAGTGTGCGAAGAGTAAAATAGACCCTAGATGGGCAGCCCTAAAGAATTTCACGACTGTCCTCCCTGAAACTAGAAATCTATCGGAGAACTAAAACATGCCTCCTCATCCTAAAAAGAAACATTCTAGAAAAAGGCACGGCGACCGGAACTCCCACTCCGCAATTGAATCTGCGCACTACGGCGAATGCCCACAGTGCCGCCAGGCAAAGCTGCCCCACCGTGTCTGCCGACACTGCGGCTATTACAACGGCCGGGAAGTGTTACCTGTGGATGTAACTGAGTCCGAGTAACTTCCTAATACCTGACGCGGTGACGACCTTTCTGTATAGCTCGACCTCGGTGTTTTTCGCATGACTACCGGCAATCTTGCATTCCTATTCCCGGGTCAGGGCTCTCAGGTTGTGGGTATGGGGCACCAGCTTTACGATAGTTCTCCAGCCGCACGACAGGTCTTCGACCGTATAGATGAAGCCCTTGGTCGTTCCCTCACCCAGATTATGTTCGACGGGCCGGAAGACGTACTCCAGAAAACCATAAACGCACAACCGGCCATTATGGCGGTTAGCCTTGCTTCACTTAAGGCACTGGAAGAAAATCTCGGCACTACGCTGTCCCCCTCGTTTCTTGCGGGTCACAGTCTTGGGGAATATACCGCCCTCCCCATAGCCGGTGCGCTTGACATAGAAAACACTGCCCGGCTCGTGCAGGAGCGTGGTCGCCTCATGCAAATCGCATGCGACCAACGTCCTGGAACCATGGCTGCAATCCTTGGGATGGACGAGAGCGTAGTACTGGATATAGCACAGAAGACCGGAACGTATGTCTCAAACATCAACACCGCCGAACAAATTGTTATCAGCGGAGACGAATCCGGAGTCCTAAAAGCCATGGAGTTAGCAATTGCCGGGGGTGCAAAAAAGGCCATCTCTCTCAAAGTCGGAGGAGCCTTCCATTCCGGTCTCATGGAACCTGCCCGTCAGGGTCTGGAAGACGCTGTTAGCAAGCTCCCATTTAGCAATCCTCAAATACCTATCGTGGCCAATTGCACGGGCGAACCATTGAGCACCGCCGATAGCATCAGAAGCGAACTTGTCGGCCAAATCACCCAATGCGTCCAATGGCGCCGGTCGATCGAGTATATGATTGACGCGGATGTCACGCGATTCGTCGAACTTGGACCTGGCAAGGCCCTGGCCGGAATGGTCAAGCGCATCAACAAAGATGTTCCGGTAGTAAGCGTGGGAGACCTCGACTCCATTCAAACCTTCACGCTATCCTGACTTTTCAGTATCCCACTATGACATTTAGAGATTGACTTAATGGACTACTTATCGAAAGAAAACCTGGCCCCTGCTTCTTCTACCATTAGAAGGCCCCAACATACCTCATCGTCCTCGCACTCAGGTGCTCCCAATAACGCCTTCAGCAGCCGGCACAAAGCCCGGGTACTTGCTCTTCAAGCCCTGTACGAACTAGACAGCACTGATCATGAGGTTAGAACGGTGTTAGCTGGAGAATCACCTCAGCTGCCACCCTCGGCCAAGAGTCGAGCCTTCGCCCGCAAGATTGTGCAGGGACTTGTAGAAAAACGAGAGAGCATTGATGAAATCATCGCACGCCACGCACCGAACTGGCCCGTCGATCAGCTACCTACTATAGACAGGAATATTCTGCGTATCGCCATTTACGAACTTCTCACCGTTTCAGATACGCCGCCAAAGGTCGCAATCAACGAGGCCGTCGAGCTTGCCAAAGTGTTCGGCTCCGAAAATTCAGCGAAATTCATCAACGGAGTTCTCGGAGCAGTCGTGGAATCGGAGCATATTGGGGTATAATTCCTTTTTGTTATTTGAGAAATTCCTGGAGGTCTGAAAATGTCAAACGTATTAAATCGCGTTCAAGACGTCGTTGCCGACAAGCTAGGCGTTGATAAGGCGGCTGTTGTCGCCGATGCGAACTTTGTGGACGATTTGAATGCTGACTCACTTGATTTGGTCGAACTCATCATGGCGTTCGAAGAGGAATTCACCACGGACGACACCAAAATCGAGATATCTGATGAAGACGCCGAGAAAATCACCACCGTCCAGCAGGCGATAGATTTCCTCAAGGGTAAAGGGGTCAAAGACTCCTAAAGCCATAGGCCTTTAAATCTGGACATGAAGGGGCAGGACTTAGTCCTGCCCCTTCATGCTGTTATCATTATCGGGCGCGATGTCCGTTCTACCGTGCTGTGGTAGCATTTCACTACATCTGATATGGCTGAACCTGACCTCACAACCATAGATAATCAAGTGCGCTCTTGCACCAAGTGTGCGCTTTCCTCCACTCGAACCCAAGCCGTGCCAGGCGAAGGTTCGCCTACTGCGGATCTCATGTTCATCGGCGAAGGCCCCGGCTTTCATGAAGACAGGCAAGGTCGTCCATTTGTCGGCCCTGCGGGACAGCTACTGGACAAGCTTCTTGCCTCGATTGGCCTCAATCGCGCAGATGTCTACATCACCAACATGGTGAAGTGTCGACCGCCCGAAAACCGCGACCCACATCCCGGCGAACTCGCCGCCTGCTCCGGCTACCTGAATGAGCAGATACGGCTGATTTCCCCAAAGGTCTTGGTCACGCTCGGTAGGCACTCATTCGGAAAGTTCTTCCCTAACGAAACCATCAGCAAGGCTCGCGGGCGTCCTCGCAAGTGGAACGGGAACACGCTTTTCCCTATTTACCATCCGGCAGCGGCCTTACACAATCCCCGCCTAAAGCCCGCGTTAGAAGAAGACTTCCAAAAACTCAAGTCAATGCTAGAAAGTAATGATGCTCCAGTTGAAGAACAGAAGGGTTCTCCCGAAGAACCCAACCAACTTTCCCTGTTCTAGTCTATCTCCGCTCGGCCTTTCAGCCTCACCTCACCCTATCCAGCATATTCCTGAGTCGCATAAGCCGTTGAAGTTGCTCTTCAGAATACCCATGGAACCGTGACGCAAGGAGCGCCCCAAATAACACAATCATGGCTGATACATATATCCACATCAACAACGCCAAGATTGAGCCTACTGAGCCGTACAAGTTGTCATAGAGCGAGAATCTGTTGATATACCATACAAACCCCAAACTCGCCACCACGAAAGCTATGGACGCCACCAGTGCAGGGAAAAAAACGCCGCCCATATTGATTCGCACGTTCGGCATGTACCTGTACAAGAGCAAAATGCTGACGAACGACAGGAGAGGCGATACCACACGCGTGATGACATTCCAAAAGGCCGTGCTGGACAAAAGGCTCGAAGGTGCCGTTTGTTCTGCTGTTTGACGTAACGCACCCACAGCCGGAGATACAAACAACAAGAGAAAAATCACAAGACCCGCCCCCAGCACGAGAACGAAATCTATGACTCGCTTCTTTAAGAACCGTCGTTCTTCCTTCACTCCCCATGCCGCATTGATGCCCTTTCTTATAGCGCCGAACGCCGCTGTTGAAGCCCAGATGAGGCCAATCAAACTGACGATTCCTGTAACGAATCGGGCCTTCACAACCTCTTCCAACGTCTGCTCCACTAGGGGGCCGGATACGGGCAATACTTTGCCCACCTCGCGGGCCAGGGCGAGTTGTGTATCCTGTGCATCCGGTCCAATCACGAACCCCACAATAGCAATGACCGCTAGGAAAAGAGGGAACATCGAGAACAAGGCATAGAAAGCGATGGCACCCGCGATGTACTGGCAGTCCTTGTCCATGAAGTCCTGGATGGAGTCCTTCCAGAACAGGACAAACTTCCATAAACCGCGTCCTATCTTGACCGGCACAGTTAACAGATAGCGAAGAATCAGGAAAAACCCGACCTCATCGCCGGTAGCGCTGTCGGGCGAATCTTGAGTGGGATGCATAGCTGAATTATATGCGTTATGACCGTAACTCCCAAGGGAACAGGAGTATTCGTTCCCATCTAAGCGTTCGATGCTATAATCGCTCGAGTTTTCACTATTTGCCTAAATGAAGCAACAACGAGGAGGCCTTATGTCGCGCATCACCGAAGAGTACATAAAGAAACATCCGAAGTCTGCCAAGCTGGCGGAGGCTGGGCTGGACCTGTTCCCTGGTGGCGTTACTCACGACAACCGACGCTTCTCTCCTTTCCCCGTCTATATGGATCGCGGACAGGGCGCCCACAAGTGGGACGTTGATGGCAATGAGTACATAGACTATCGCATCGGCCACGGCTCCATGATTCTCGGCCATTCACACCCGGCTATCGTGAAAGCGGTCACCGAGGCCATAGCCAAGGGTTCACACCTGAGTTCTTCCACTGAGTTGGAGGTGAAGTGGGGCAACAAAGTGCGGGAGCTTATGCCCTCGGTTGAAAAGCTACGTTTCCACAACTCCGGCACCGAGGCCGTAATGATGGCCTTCCGGATGGTGCGCGTATTCACTGGCAAAACCAAAATCATCAAGTTCCAGGACGCCTTCCACGGCTGGGCCGACGGCCCGTATGTGGGAACCGACCTTGACCAGCCCGGAAACGGCATCCCGGAGCAGACCCGCGAAACCATGGTGATTCTGCCCTATGACCTCGGGGCCGTGGAGCGCACACTAAACAGCGACAGCGACATTGCAGCAGTCATATTTCAGGGCAACGTGGTCATCGAGCCAACGTTTGTACAAAAGCTTCGCGTCCTTACCGAACGAAAAGGCGTTTTGCTCATCATAGACGAGGTCGTAAGCGGCTTTCGCTGGTCACGTTCCGGCGCTCAGGGTATTGCTGACGTAACGCCCGACCTCTCCACCATGGCCAAAATTCTCGCCGGTGGACTGCCAGGAGGTGCCGTCGGTGGCCGTGCAGAAGTCATTGACACCATCAGCAAAGGAAAGATTGCCCATCCTGGCACCTTCAACGCCAACCCGCTGTCTGCAGCGGCTGGTAGTACTGCGCTCTCCATTGTGGCAAACGAGCCTATCGGAGAGATAGCGCTCGGAAATGCCAACCGTTTGAAGGCTGGACTGAACGACGTCCTGACCAAGCTCGAAGTGCCCGGTTGCGTGTACGGCGTTTCCTCCATTCTCCACACACGCTTCGGTGCCGACCACGAGTGTGACCACACCTATTGCAAGGAAGGCGCAAAGGCCAAGGGCGGCTGGAGCAAAGACGCAAAGGATGTTCTTGTACAGGCACTTGCGAATAGGGGCGTATATGCCTGGGCAGACAGCATGATTCTCTCGGCGGCACACACCGATGAGCTGATAGACAAGACAGTGGACGCCTTCGAGGATTCGCTGAACGCTATGAGAGCCGACGGGACCATCTAGGGGGACGAAACTCTACCCTTTAGCGATCTGGGCGTCCGCTTTCGACCCGCTCACTCCCAAGCGACGACTCGATGTGTTCCCACGAGCCGTCTTCGCGCCACGTGCTGTAGTAATGATGAACGATTTTCCACGGCGGCAAATCGTCCGGTAACATACGCCACGAACACTTCGTTCTCAGCGCGTATAAGATAGCGTTCACGATTTCGCGTCGCTCATACTTGCTCGGCCGTCCTCCTGCCTTTGGCGGGGGCAGTAATGCTTCCACACGCCGCCATTCACGGTCGGTCAAATCGCTCGGATAGTTCAAATCCGAGTCGTCGGCTTCCGGTTCTGGAACAGGCGCAGGCCTTACCCGCTGGACAGACAACTTCTGGACATCCGGAAGGGCCTCCTCCGCGACATCTTCAAATCGTATCTGAGGTATGCCCGAAATAGACGCGATGAGCCTGTTTAAGGCATCCTCCGGCGAGGTCGCCCGCTCCGCCCTGAACCGCTCCGGCTCAATACGCGGCGGCTCGAATCGAGATGGTTCCGGCAACGGCTGCGGTGTCTCTGTTTTTTCAGGTTTGTTTGGTCGGCGCTCTGGCTTCGCGGACGGCCGTGGTTGCTCCACATCCAGCTCGGCTGACACCACGCCTAGTTCGGGCGCAGTTGCCTCCTCCCAACGTGGTGTTATCGGCTCACGTCTGGCTGGGCGTTCAGGCGCCGGGTATGTTTGCCTCTTCACGCGTGTCGGAGGAGGAGCAGGCGCTTGCGAGACGACGATATCTTCCAGTACTTCACCCTGGCCATCGAACCACTCCGCGGTTTCAGATGCCTCAACAGTGCTGTGAATGGTGCCATGGAGCATCATGAACAAGTCCACCAAATCCTCGGCGGTTATCTGGTGAATGTCCGACTCGTCCGGCAATGGCATATTTGCCACCTTGACGATAACCTTCTCGATAGAAGGGGAAAGGTTTCCTGAAATCTTATAGATTTCCAGCAGTGCAACCATCTGTTCACTGCCCAGTTTGCGTTTCGCACTTGCAACCCAGCGTACGATTCCTGTTACCAGATTGGCGTCGAGCGCAGGAGTCAGGGCACCTTCGTCAGAATACCCATCTTCCGCGTCCCACTCCTCTTCTTCCCAATCGCCAGAATCGTCTTCCCACACTTCTTCACCGGAATAGGCGGCCTGCCGGGATGGTTTCGAAGAAACAGAACCGCGAGATGGGCGAGAATAGTATTCTTCTCTCGACATACGGCTCATCCCATGCGCGTCCTGGTACTGTTCGGACTCATATTCACCGGCCGTGTAATCGTCGTCATATTCTTTACTTTCATACATGGGCCCTTGCATCGTTGGGCGGGTTCCTAACTGCTGACGTCCATCGTTACCAAACTCTTCTCGACGGGTTCTTGTTTGTGCCGTTACTCTCCTGGCCTCCACCTGTAACAAGCGGACCTGTGCTGCCGCCGCCAGGTCGAGCGTAAAGTCATCCGGGGTATTCAACGGTTCTTCAACGCGACTTATTGAATCTTCGCTTCCTTTATAAGCTTGTGGTTCTACTAAATATACATCGGCTGCGGAAGAAAGTTCCTCCTGAGCCTCAGATTCGTACGGAGAACCTCCATCGGCGGTTACGCCTACCAGTTCAGGGCTGTCATCCTCTTCGATGTCTATATTCAGACTGTCAACAAATGATTTGGGATTATACCTTTCGGCATATCCTTGACCACGCAGTCTCGCAAGTTTCTGCTGAATGTCGTCCGTCAGAAACATCAAGTCCTGCTCTAATTTAGATAGTTTTTCTAGCATTGTTAGACACCTCCGTCGAAAAACCTTGTCCAAAAAGCCTCCCCCAGATTACCGCTTTATATCGCCTTACACTAGGCATTTACAGATACGTTTTTAGACAAATCTAAACTTTTGACCAAAAAGCTTGTGCCTTTGATTTTGGAGAATCCTAAATTTATGACCTGAACGAAATTGACCCTCTATCTGCCCGTTGCTACACTCGCTCAAAGAAAGCACCCTGTGCATATCGAGACGCAGACATGAATGACCGCATCGTTGCCAACCAGAGCAAGTCGCTCAGCGAAAACATGCTTGCGCCTTTTCTCGTGGTCATCAGTGCCGCACTGGTACTCATGGGCGTAATGGTTGGAATCGTCTTTGCCCAGCGTCTGGACAACCGCCTTGATCGGTTTCAGCAAGCCGGACTTTCTTCTGCTGCGGTCAGCCCTGCGGACAGGCTCACGTTTACTGACCTGGAAAGCGACGTTGCCACTTTGCAAATCGCCGCCCTTATCGCAGGTGGCGTCGGGCTCTTCATCGTCTATTTGGGATTGCTATACATCGTATGGGCCGGGTGGAAATCCACCACGATGCGCCGCATCCTGCTCGAAGCCGCTAACTCCCAGCTTGAAGAACGGGTTGAAGAACGCGTAGCCGAACTGCGGGAAGCCAACGAACGCCTTCAAACCGAGGTGCAACAAAGAGAGAAAGCGGAAAGCGAAGTACAACGGTCTCGCCAACGCATCGCTAGCGCTGAGGAAGGACTTCGCAAAGAGATTGCAGAAGTTCTTCATGGAAAAGTGCAGACCAGCCTTCTTGTTGCGTGGCACCGGTTAGGAGAAAGCGTTGCCTTGCTAGACCGGAAGCCCGATGAGGCGAAGGCTGCATTCATCGAAATACGCGACGAGATTGATCGAATAAGGGAGCGCGAGGTGCGCGAGGTCAGCCATACACTTCACCCATCCGTAATTCGGGTTGGCTTACTGCCTGCCGTCCGAGCCTTGCTGGAATCATATGAAAGCGATTTTTCCGTAGCGCTAAGCGCATCCGATGAGGTAGCTAAGCTAGACGATGTTTTGGATAATCAGATTGCCGAACCTATCAGATTGATTGCTTATCGCGTCCTTCAAGAAAGTATAAGCAACGTCCAGCGACATGCAGAAGCCGAAAAGATTCTCGTCACATTAGGGTTGGTCGAAGACCGCCAACTGCTCATCTCAATCAAAGACAATGGCAAAGGCTTTAAACCAGGCACTATCAAGTACGGCCTTGGCCTCAACAGTATCGCCGACCGCGTCGCAATAGCCGGGGGCAGTTGGTCTATTGAATCCTCTCTCGACGCGGGAACCACCTTAACCGTCCAGTTACCGTCCGAGCAGTCATCGAATCAAAACGAAGATTCATCACTGATCGAAACACCGGGACCCGACTAGATTCAGGCCTCTGCGGCCGCCAGAAGTGACTCGGCGGACAGTTTTTTCTTTGCGATAAACGCTGTTGCTCCCACCGATTTCGCCGACGCCGCATACTGCCGTTCGCGCGTATCGCTGACCACCACGATCACAATTTCCGGCAACAGCTTGCGAAGACGTGACGCGCCCTTTAATCCACCCATACCCGGCATATTCACATCCATCACCACCACATCCGGTTCTAAAGAGGGCACCAACTCCAGCGCTTCCTCTGCACTCCCTGCCCTTCCAACAACTGCAAATCTGGACTCCTTGGAAAGTAGCCGTTGCATAAGACCCAGAAATTCCGGTTCATCGTCAACCAACAGCACCTTCCAATTGACCTCTTCATCTCTGCGCACGTTATCGTTATGTAGAGAACTGCCCATCAAATCTCACAACCGACGGCCCTAAGCCGACGGTAATTCTTGGCTTTCTTGAAGATAGGTAAGTACCGCTTTCACGCGGGGTTGCATAGACACTTCGGTATCCCTGGCTATTTCCAATTGATGATAAATAGCGTTTATCTGATTCTCGACCGACTTCTCAGACAAATACAGTTGCTGCGCTATCGAAGCGTTCGTAAACCCTTGAGCGATAAGTCCCAAAACTTCCCGCTGCCTCGGCGTAAGCTTCGAAACCAACCCTCCCGATTTCGGCTGCATCCCCGTCACGATTTGCGGGTCCAAAACAACGAACCCTGAAGCCGCACC
>JAQBWG010000197.1 GCA_027625225.1 Chloroflexota bacterium
CTTTCCCTCACGGTACTGGTTCACTATCGGTGGCCAAGAGTATTTAGCCTTGGAGAGTGGTCTCCCCAGATTCCCACAAGATTTCACGTGTCCCGTGGTACTCAACAACTTATCAGGAGCCTGCATCTTTTCGCTTACAGGACTATCACCTTCTCCGGTCGTCCTTTCCAGACGCATTCGGCTAAGATGCAGGTTTCTTACTCCTTTCCCAGTACTGAGGTCTGGGAGATAAGTGTTACGACCCCCATCCGGCATAGGCCCTCAGACCGTTAGGCCAGACAGGTTTAGGCTCTTCCCCGTTCGTTCGCCACTACTAGGGGAATCTCGGTTGATTTCTATTCCTCAGGGTAATTTGATGTTTCAGTTCCCCTGCTTACCTCCCCCCGAACAACTCGGAGGGTTCCCTGGTATTACCCAGAGAGGGTTTCCCCATTCGGGCATCCCCGGCTAAGCCCACTAGACGGCTGACCGAGGCTTATCGCAGTCTTGTCACGCCCTTCTTCGGCTCTTGGCCCCAAGGCATCCACCATAGACCCTTAGTAACTTGACCCACATTTGGGCCCATTTACTTGTTCTTTGTTTGTTTTCTTCTACTATGTTTCAAACTCGTTTGAAACTACATTTCCCGCAGGATTCAGTTGTTAAAGTGCACAAAAAAACAGCCGGGTAACCCCAGCTGTCTGGTGTTCCCTAAGAGGTATCCGTATGTTAGACGGTTAGTACCTGCATGTTTGAACCTACGTATTATATGTACGCCGCGCCATGAGAGTCAAGGGCTTTATACCAAAAAGATACCGCGTATTCCGACAACTTTCCGCTCTACTCTCCCAGCGTCACGCCGAATACCACCGCCTCCGAGTCGCCGATTATGCGTGTCGAGTGACCCTTGCCCGTGGTGTCCTCCAGCAACAGCACGCTGCCCACGGGGAACCTGCGCACCTCGCCGTCGCTCACCGTGACTTCGAACTCGCCCTGCGTGGTGATGAACACCTGACGCTGCGGGGCCGGATGCGGTACATCGCCGCCCCAGCCGGACGATTCGCCCACCAAGAGCGTTTGGACGGCGGGAAACAGCGGGACGATGTTGAGTGGCGCGGCTGGCGGCGCGAAGTCTACCGGCTGCATCTCGACCTCGACATCCTCGAAGTGCGATTCGCCCTTTGAGTCGGCGTACATCCGAACGTAGGCAGCTTTCTGCATGGTTGGCCTTCCTAGGAATCGATTGCGAACACCCACGTTACCGTGTTGTAGGGCAACGGCAAACTCACGGGCCGAAGCCGCCCGTCCTTTAGGGACACATACGATTTGTAGCCGAGCGGCTCCAGTCGCTGCATCACCTCTTTCACCGTCTTCTGAGATACTTCGCAAATTAACGTAGGGCGTAAACCAGACTCAAACAACCCGCTCATTCCGTCGAGCACCGCCGGTTCTCCGAACTCGACGTCAATCTTTACTACGTCAGGCGGTTTCACTTGGGGATTGGCGAAAAAGTGATCTATCGTTTGAACTTCCACATCAATAGCTTCGTCAACATCTTTTTCCGGCATCTTGCCCGGCACGATGGTATTCCAGCCAATGTTATCTACTTGAGATGTCCATAGGGTCGTTCGTCCCGGCTTGTCAGCCAGCGCAACCTGTTGGGGCTGAATCGTATATCCCTTTGTAAGGGCAAGCTCTGCAAGATTAATCAGCCTTTTATGAAGCCATGGCACCGGCTCGAACGCCCACACCGTCCCGTTCGTTCCCACGCGGCTGGCAGCGATTGCCGAGTAATATCCAACGTTGGCCTCCACATCCACGAACGTCTGCCCGGGGGCGCAACGTGCGTCGCACAAATGCCACCTCGTGTGGCTCATAAAACCCATAAAACATACGTGTTTGGAGCCGTTCACCCAAATCCAATGGCAAAGGTATCCCATCCATATCTACGGTTTTAAAGAACGGAATGTTAGGGGGACACAATCGTGGGTGTATAGCGTTGGTCAGCCGTGTACGACCCCTCAATGGAGTAGACGCATAAGCTCTTAGCAATCGCAATGCTAGATTGGTCAAAGGTGGCATCTCAGTTCTTCTTCGGCCTCCTATTCGCCCAGTATCGCCGCCACGACGGCCTCGGCCATCTGGCGGTTGCACGCCGCCACCAGCCAGGGCACGCGGCCTTCCGACTGGCCCGGCTCGAACTCGTACTCGGTCAGCGTGCCGTCCTCGGACACCGAATACACCCCCAGCTTGGCCGCCCAGGCGAACCCCAGGCCGGGGTCTATCTCGGTGCGCGGCTCGTCGAACATCACGTAGGCGTGGGTGAGTCCGCGTGCCAGCCAGGGGTAGCTGCACGCGCCGCCGTCCGACCACAGCCGCGCCTTGGCGAACTGGTGCCGCAGCGTGCGGAGCATCTTCGCCGACCGCTTCGTCCAGATATTCAGATACGCCGGCGCCATCAGATACGCCGCGATGACCGAATGATTGCCCAGCGTCGTGTGCTGGGCGGGCTGCACCGCGACCTTCTCCTTGGTAAGCAGCGACTCCACCGTCACCCCCGACTCGTCCGCCACATACAGCTCGCGCCTGCCGATGTCCGCCGCGCCCGCCAGCACCGGCTTCATCGTCTCCACGTCCCAGAAGGTCATCACACTCCACCACTCGGCGGGGATGCCCCGCATGAAGTGGCTCGACCCGTCGAAGGGGTCGCAGGTGACCAGATACTTCGGCGGGCCTTCGTCGCCGATGTAGCGCAGCGAGTGCTCGGAGTGCAAGTCTATACGCATGCCCGCCTTGCCCAGCCACTTCTCCAGCAGGTCTTCGCACATGCGGTCGATACCAATCTCCACGTCCTCCGCCTCCGACCGTCCCGCCACCCTGCCCAGCACCTCGCGGCCCGCACCCTGGCTGCGCATCTGCTGCACGGTGTCGGTTACCTCGCGCATGTACCCGTCGAGGGATTTCTTTAGCTTGCTTAAATCACTCATGTCTGGTCTATTTCACCTTCGTGAGAACATCGGAGGCGAACCGCTCCAACTGCTCTACCGTATCTTTCGTATCGTCGGCGGACATGGACATGATGATGTGGTCCAGCCCCGCCTGCTCGTAGCGCTTCAGGTCGTCCGCCATCTCGTCGGTCGAGCCTGTCAGCGACAACCGCCCGCCGTCCGCCGCCTTCTTCGCCTCTCCCCAGTACACATTCTGGGTAAGCGCGGTCTTCACGTCGGACAGCTTGCGTCCTTTATCGGACAGGTGCTTTTCCAGGCGCTTCCGCAGTTCGGCGACTTCGTCGGGAGACAGCAGGATGCCGTTCCACCCGTCTCCCAGCCGCGCCACACGACGCAGCGCGGCGTCCGTCTTTCCGCCCACCCAGATCGGCGGGTGCGGCTTCTGCACCGGGCGCGGCCAGATGTTGACGTAGCGCTGCTGGTTGAAGCGGCCGTTGAAGGCGAAGGTATCCTTCTCCGTCCAGGCCCTGATGACGAGATCGTGCGCTTCGAGATAACGCTCGCGCAGCATCGAGGGGTTCTGGCT
>JAQBWG010000198.1 GCA_027625225.1 Chloroflexota bacterium
TTGAACGTCAACGGTGCGGGCACGATTTGAGTGATGAGATCGGGATGCGCCCTCGACGCGTCCAGCATCGCCCGCGCCTCCATCGAGTCCATCGCCATCCGCGCCTCGGTCATCACGTGCTTGCCGCTCGCCAGCGCCTCCTCCACCATGATGCGATGTGTGTACGGCCACGTGCCGATGCACACAGCATTCGTGTCGGGGTCGGCCATCGCGTCAGTCCAGTGCTCGTACACTTTGGGGATGCCGTACTCGTCTGCGATGCGCTTGCCCGACTCTCGGGTGCGGTTGGCCACTCCGACGATTTCCACGCCCTTCATGGCCTGGAATCCCGGGATGTGCCGCAGTTTAGTATTCGCTCCCGCCCCTATCAGGGCGATAGAAATCCTCTCGTCTGCCATGGGTTCCTCCTGAGACTTAGTTAGAAGTAAGCTCTTTGCCCATCTCGTTGATGGTAAGAATCATCTGATTCAGCAGCCCCGGCTTCTTGCGGTCGTTGACGAAACCGATTCGCGGCAGGTCTGCCAACTCGGGTTCATCTTGCTCGGCGTTCGTTGCCTGGACCCGCTCGATTTTACCCTTCCCCACCAGGTTGGAAAACCTGTCGTTCAACCGTTCGATGTGCTCATCGGTCAACGTCTTCATCGTGCGAATAATCAGTTTGTCCCTGACCTGACGGGTCGAATGATACGTCGAATAGTACGACAGTATCCACTTCACACCCTCTTCAGGCGTGTGGGCAATCTTGTATAGAGATAGGTCTTGCTCTGAGATGTACCCCTGTCCCAGAAGTTGTTTCTGGACGAAGTCGTCCCACGTCTCCCAGTAGTCCTCGCCCGGCAATTCCATAAGCACCAGCGGCGACGGTGTCGCCTTCCCCGTCTGGAGCAGCGTCAGAGTCTCGAAGCTCTCGTCCATCGTCCCGAACCCGCCCGGAAACAGTGCGAAGGCGTCCGCCTCCATAACGAAAAACAGCTTGCGGGTAAAGAAGTACCGGAACGTGATGAGCTTGGGGTCGTCCTGGATGACCGCCGCCGGCATCTGCTCGAAGGGCAGCAGGATGTTCACGCCGAAGCTGTTTTCGGCGCCCGCGCCTTCGATGCCCGCCCGCATGATGCCCTCGCCCGAGCCGGTGATAGCCATGAAGCCGGCCTCAGCCATCTTCCGCCCAAAGGTGACTGCCAGGTCGAAATACGGGTCGTCCGTTGGAGTGCGCGCCGACCCGTATATGGAAACCTTGCGGGTGCCCCGATACGGCTTGAACGTCTTGGCTGCGTACCGGAATTCGGCGATGGCCCTGTTGAGCACCTTCAAATCGAGCAGGTCGAGTTCATCCCGCTTGGACTTAAGAACATTGAGTACCATCTCGCGGTACAAAAACGACCGTAAATCATGCTCTTCCGAAGCTACAACAGCTTCGAGTTCTTTAAGTATGCCTTCGTTTGTCTTTAAGTCCATACGGGCAGCTTACTACTTCAAAGGCGGATACCAAAGCCGTCCCTGTCGTTCCGTGTTCACTTTGAACACAAAGCCTCCCATGGTCGTTACATACAACGTGCGCAGGTCGGGGCCGCCGAACGAGCAGTTGGTGGGTCTGTCCACCGGCATCGGGTAACGCTTTAGCACGGTGCCGTCGGGTGCGAACACGTAGATGCTCGGCCCCGGCCCGCCCTCTTTCTGGCCCGCCGTGGCTACGATGTTGCCTTCGGTGTCCAGCACCATGCCGTCTATGCCGCGCCACTTGCCGAATTCGTGGAGTAGTTTCGCCTTGCCCAGGCTGCCGTCGGCGTTTACCGGGTAGCCACGCAGCTGCCGCTTTTCCTCGGGGTTGCGGCCGCTTTGGGCAACGTAGAGTGTCTTGTGGTCGGAGGAGAAGAGCAGGCCGTTGGGGCGGGTGGTATCGGTGGTGACACGGGTGACTTTCCACTGGCCCTTGGGTGTCGGGTCGAGTCTATAGACTGATTCGTGGCCGAGTTGCATGCGGGAGCGGTCGGCGCTTTCCCGACCGGCCGCGTCTTCGTACCAGGGGTCGGTAAACCAGATGCGTCCCTTGTCATCCACGGCGAGGTCGTTGGGAATGTTGAAGCGCTTGCCCTCGAAGTTGTCGGCGAGCACGGTGGTGGTGCCGTCGTGTTCGTAGCGGACGACGCGGTGGGCACCGCCTTCGCAGCCGTAGAGGCGGCCCTGCTTGTCGAACATGAGGCCGTTGGCGTGGCTGGTGTTTTCGCGGAAGACGGTGGTGATGCGGCTGACGGGGTCGTAGCGAAGGATGCGGCTGGCGGGGATGTGGGTGAACAGGAGCGCCTGGCCGTCCCAGGCGGGGCCTTCGGTTACTCCGCCGTGCGGGCCGCTGATGTTGATGAAATCCCAGTGCATAGATGATGCCTCCATTTGCCTGTTTTAGCTACGAATCCGTGTGCCCCCTCTAGCTGGGGATGATGCCCCTCCGTGTGCCCTTGGTATGCCATGTTTGTGTCGAATGATGTCTATGTTCGGCGTATGGATGTCGGAGGGCATCGTGAGGTGTCATCGTTGAGCTTTTGCACTTTCCATCAAACCGATCAACTGGTCACGGTCAGCACCAAGTTCGATAGCTTGGTTGTATTCAGATTCGGCGTCCGAGTCCCTACCCATGAACGTATAGACGAGTGCTTTTCCTTCATAACCACCCGAGAAATCGGGGGCCAGCTTGACTACCTTGTCGAAGTCTGACAAGGCATCCTCAAGCCGTCCGAGGAACATACTGGCATATCCACGAGCGAAATACGTGCTTGGCTGAGCTAAACCCAACTCAATCGCACGGTCGAAATCGGCGAGAGCCAAATCGAGCTCGTCCAGCAAATTGTACGTGTGTCCTCGTTCCTCGTATATCTCAGGGCTCTGAGCATTGAGGCTAATGGCGGCATTAAGTTCGGCCAATGCGTCTTCGGACCGCCGTTCGTCATTCAGCTGCCGTGCCGTATCTAAGTGAGCTTGCACTCTGTCGTGGTCCGACGATGATGTTGTCGCAGGTGAAGGCTGTGTCGATGAAACTGAGTCACCGCAGGCTGCGAGTGTAAGGATGAGCAGGGTGAAAACGGTGATGAGGATTGGGCGCGAAAGCCGGAATGGCATTGCTAAAGCACTTCATCGGAGTCGCCTATGTCGGCGGAGGACTGGCCGGAGAGTTTTTCGCCGAGGGCTTTTATTTCGCCGAAGGCGGCGCGCATGCCGTTGTGGATGATGCGGGCGTCGGAGCCGTGGAGGACGAAGCGGGCGCCCTCTTGCAACCACTGGTTTGTCTGTTCGACGTTGTGGTGGTGGACGAGGGTGGGGACGCCGTGCTTCTTGCTGGTCTTGATGATGCGGCGGACGGCGTCGAGATATTTAGGGTTGTCGTACTGGTCGGGAATGCCGAGGGCGATGGTGAGGTCGTTGGGGCCGACGAAGATGGCGTCTATGCCGGGGACTTTCAGCATGGCGTCGAGGTTTTCGATGCCTGCGGGGCTTT
>JAQBWG010000199.1 GCA_027625225.1 Chloroflexota bacterium
AAGAAGTGCAAGGGGGCAGGTTGTAGCGGGCGTGGTTTTGTGCGTTGTCCAGATTGTCACGGTGGGGCTAAGAAAAGGCTCACCTGTGAGAACTGTGGGAACCTCGATGGACCACCCGGACCATTTATCGCTGGTTTCAACGTGTGCCAAGAGTGTCACGGCACCGGCTACGAGACGCCACCCGGTCCGTTGCACGGGGTATCTAATCACGTTTGGTCGGCCCTTGCGGTCGGTATTGCCTACCTGGACCGGGAAGGCGGGGACGGAGCGGCGTGATGATCGGCGCAATCGGGGAGACGAGTCTTGAAGTCGCGAGGCCGATGATCGAGCGGTGGCATTACAGCCATCGGGTGCCGACCGGCCAGAATATCTTCTTCGTATGGCGTGTGCCCACGGTAGCGGGGCTTGCCGCAGACATGCTCGGAGATGCCCTATATGCGGTCGCCTGCTATGGAATCGGCGTCAACCCCTACCAGGCGGCGTTCTTGGCTCGCGAATACGGCTATGAGGTCGAAACGGAACAGCTCGTAGAACTGAAACGGCTTTGCCGGGTGGAACCGAAAGTAGATGCCTATCCGCTGACGCATTTTCTCGCGCAGTGCCATCGCGCTCTACGGGTCCGCGGCTACCGTGTAGTCGTTTCGTTCAGTGACCCGGCGCACAGTCATACGGGCGGCATTTATCGGGCTGCGAACTTTCAGCATCGTGGACAAACGCAGGCTGAGTTTCATTTGCAAGGCGAGGATGGCGAAGTCCGGCATCGGCGGTTTGCATTTCGGTATGCCCGGCGCAACGGCGTACCAACCGCTCAGGCCCGCGAAGAACTCGGCTTGGAACGCATTGAGACTCCGCCAAAGGACAGGTGGGTACTATCGTTATGAAGGCTGATAGAGAAGGAGCAACCGCATGAGCCACCCCACAGCTATCTGCATCGCCTGTTACCGGGGGCAGCACCCGCACGCGGACCGAGCCAACGTATGCGGAGAGCCGTTCTACCAAGAGGCGGAGAGGCCCGTCGCCGTCCCTGACTACCTGACCGGCATCCTCCGCTGGCAGTGCGCCTGCCTGTGCGAACAAGCGGTCGAGTCAGCCGCGCACCCATGGCCGTCGTCGCAGTAACTCCGAGACGCCAACGGCAATCCCTGACGCCGCCAAGTAATACCACGCATCTCGGGACGGGCCAGGGTCATACCACCATTGAGGGTTGTCGATAATCAACCTGACCCAGATGTACATGGCACGAACCAGCAGAGCGATGGAGACACCGAGCAGGACCGCGCTCAGTAGTTCAAGACCCCAAATCTTTCTCATGGCCCTACTCAGTCAGTCCCTTCTCAGAATTGGACAAAGACGAAGGCCAGAAGCACCCCGCCGACTACTCCGATGAGGATGCCGCCGAAGAAGGTCGCAAGAAGCAAGGCTTCATCCCGGGTCATATCAGTGTCTAAGTTGTTCATAGCGCACCTTACTTGCCCTTCGCCAAGTCCAAACAATCCGTATAAGCGACCGGCCGCTGCCGCAGGAACGCGACCCTAGCGACCAGCCCCAGCGCACGCCGATACGCCCCGTCAACACGCTTCCTGAGCGGCGACCGCGTCTCTGTGATGCTCCCGTCCCACAGGTAGACGAAGGTCAGGGCGACCACGTAGACCAGCCCGATGAGCAGCGCGGGCGCAAGCGCCAGCACGACCCGCACACGGCGGAACACCCCGAACACGAACGCCTTGATTGCACGGAGCATGAGACTCCCCTTCCCGGGCTGCGCCAGCCACGCCAGCATAAGCCCGACTTCATAGAGCACGACGATAGGCACGGCGACCAGCCCTGCGTTCACGAGATCGAAGCCCGGAGACAGGATGGCCCCGAGAATGGCCGCTGATGGCGGGACGAACTTCCGTATCTTCTTGAAATGGTGGTACTTGATGACTCTCAAGTGCGAGAGCAGGAACATGAGCGGCGGCAACTCGAAGATGACGCCCATCCAGAAGAGCATCGTCAGGGCCAGCTTCAGGTACTCCGCGAGACTGATCGTGGGAACGGCGATGCCTTCGCCAAAGCCCAGCAGGAACGCGATGCCAACGGGCAGCAGCGCGAAGTAAGCGAACGCGACGCCCGAGAGAAAGAACAGGATGAGAACCGGCACAAAGATCGCGACCGCGCGTCGCTCACGCCGGTTGAGCATCGGGCTCACCATACGGAAAACGGTGAACAGGAGGGCGGGCAGGGCCGCGACTACCGCGCCCTTCCACATCAATGAGACGGTCGCGCTGAATACTTCAGTGAGACTGATGTAGATGGGAAGCCCCCCGTGAGGGGAGAGTTGCCCATCTGCGGGCGCGATAAGGAAGTTGAAGATGGCCTCGCGGAAGTACCACGATAGGCCAGCCCCCATCCCGCCGAATACGAAGACCGCGATAATCCCACGCCGGACTCCGCGCGTATATCGCTTCAGGGTCTAGCTCTCGTAACGCGGGCTGTCTTTGACGGGTGCTGCGGCCGTCTTCAGGGCACCTGTCGAGTCAGCAGCGTGTTTGCCCAGGTTGAACATTTTCCGCATAAGCCAGCCGCCGCCGCCCAAAAGGAAGACGATGGCGAGAACCCCGCCGATGATGAGAATCGTGTCGTTCATGTCCGCCGCTCCTGTTTGACTACCGTTTGGGTTTCGTGTCCACGATGGAACTTATGCGATCTTCGACAGCGGTAGTGATCCGCCGAAGGCTTCGTATTCTGGCGTTGAACTTGCTCATTCCCGACTGCGTTGTGATCGCGGTCGTCGTGCCGACAAATAGGATCGGGCGGACGATGCTAAGCACACCGATCGACAACCCGCCCAGAATGGCTTCTGCGATGCGAACGACGACGATGCCGCCGAGGACCGAGCCGATGAGTGATCCGAGCATCCATTTCATAGTGCGCTACCTCTTGGGCTTCTTCTCGTCGTCCCCCGCAAGGCCGCTGAAGAACCCGTCCGCAGCGGCAAGGATGCGCCTTGCCACGGTTGATACACCCGCGACACGCGTGGTCTTCACCATGCCCGAAACCCTGCTAACGATGTCGTCAAGGCTCAAAGGCCCGCTCGCTTCTTCGACCAGCTCAACGGCTGGCTCCGGCGCGGGGTCTACAGCGACTTCCTCCACGTCCGGCGTGACCGCATCCACGACCGCTTCGGTTCCCGCCGTTTTCTCCAGTTCGGTCATCAGCCTACTCCTGCGCTTCCACCGGGAGCGTCACACTGCCTTTGCCCCCGCAATACTGGCAGTCCAGTTTGGACACGATGGGGAAAGGGACACCGCGCGCGTATGCCTCGACCGCGCTCATGCCGGTCGGAACCTCGACTAGCACCCAGCCGTCTCCGAAGCAAAAGGAGCACGCCGTCTCAGTCACAACGTCACGAACTTCCAATCGTCGGGCCAGTCGTTCACGTCACTTGCCCTTCTTCGCCAGAATCGGCGCAAGGTCGCCATCCACGTCCACGAGGAAATCCT
>JAQBWG010000200.1 GCA_027625225.1 Chloroflexota bacterium
GGGCGTTCGATCTCATCGCGTCGGAAACTGAAGAGGCGTTGCGGTTCATGAAGGTGGGCGCGCGGGTGTTCGGAAAGCCTTAACCCAACAACACCATGTGGACCTCGCCGGGGCCGTGGACGCCGGTGATAAGCGTGTATTCGATGTCGGCAGAGCGACTGGGGCCGGAGATGATGTTCAAGTAACTGTCCAGATTACCGTGGTTAAAGTCGTTGCGGCGCAGAGCGAACAGCTCGTCCATATTGTCCAGCACCTGGCCCTTCTCCACCACCGCGATGTGTACGGGCGGTACCAGCGACACGATGCGGCTCACGCCCTCGCGGGGGATGATGACACAGGAGCCGGTCCACGCCGGTGATGCCGATATCGGCCTCGATGACTTTTTGACGGAGCGTATCAGCATCCAGTCCACGGTCTTTTGCAATGACCTGCGAACCGACACCGAGTGGATCGAGCTTCGCATCCAGACCGAGTCGTTCGAGAACATCGTGAGTCGAACGCACGGTTGAACGGGCTTCCAAATCACGGATGACGCCCAGAATGTATTCGGTAGCCTGCTCATCAGACTTCGCTTGGAAAACCTTCCAACTGCTCTCGGTCGCTGTGGCGGCCAACCGCTCGATGAGCACGTCGGCGTCGCGCTGCATGGCCTCGCGGATCTGTTTTGCGTGAGCGTCAACGTCTTTTGGAGAATCGGACACGGCCATGTCCGGTGACACCGTGGGCTTGTGGTCGGGGGCATGGCCGAGGGCGTTACGGATGCGGTCTAAGAATTGCTTCGAAGTACTCATGCCAGCCTACTTCTCGTTGGACAGCTTGCGCCAGCGATCACGGAAGCTGCTCTTAGGCAACGCGGGCAGTGTGCGGTAGCGCGTCCACTTCGAGAGAAACGGCGCATTCTTGATACGTCCGTTGCGTGCGAAAGGTATCTGGGCGATTCTGCCGACGGCCGTTCCAATGCGCAGAAGCGCCGGATTCTGGAAACCGATGCGCCACATCCGGAAAGCGATGCGTTCGAACAGCGACACGCGCTTCTGGTCAGGATAGGTCGTGCCTTCGGTCAGTTCGCGGCGCAGCACGAGCAGCATGCGAGGGATGTTGATGCGGACGGGACACGCCTCCTTACATGCGCCGCACAGGCTTGAGGCGAACGGAAGGTCTTTTGCGTTTCCGATGCCGGTGAGTACGGGTGAGACGATGGCGCCGATGGGACCGGGGTACACCCAGCCGTAGGCGTGGCCGCCGACCTTGCGGTAGACGGGGCAGGCGTTAAGGCAGGCACCACAGCGGATGCAGTAGAGCGACTCTCGCAACTCGGGGTTGGCGAGCAGCTTGGAGCGGCCGTTGTCCACAATAACGAGGTGGAACTCCTCGGGGCCGTCCACTTCGTGTTCGCGGCGCGGGCCGGTGACCGCAGTAACGTAGCTGGTGAGCCGTTGGCCGGTGGCCGAGCGGATAAGCAGCCGCAGGAACGTGCCGAGGTCGTCCATGGACGGGACGACCTTTTCCATGCCGGTGATGGCAACGTGGAGCTTGGGCATTGAGGTGGACATGCGCCCGTTGCCCTCGTTGGTGACCAGCACGACGGTGCCCGTCTCGGCCACAATGAAGTTCGCGCCGGTGATGCCCATATCCGCCTGGATGAACTTCTGCCGCAGTTGGCGGCGGGCCTCGCGTCCAAGCTCGGTGATGTCCTCGCTTGGCATCGAACCCAGCTTCTCGTGAAAAAGTTGAGAGACGTCCTGGCGGGACTTATGGATGGCGGGCGCGACGATATGGAACGGAGTTTCCCCGGCTAGCTGGATGATGTACTCGCCCAAGTCGGTCTCGACCGACTCGATACCGGCGTCCTCGAAGTGGTGATTGAGACCCATTTCCTCGGACACCATCGACTTGCTTTTGATGACCGTCTTGACTCCCCGTGCCTTAGCCAAATCAACAACGTACTTGTTGGCTGCGACGTCATCGTCGGCGAAGTACACCTTGCCGCCAGCTTTAGTAACGTTCTCTTCAATGAGTGCCAGGTAGTGGTCGAGGTTTTCGACGGTGTGCTCTTTGATGGCACGGGCACGGTCTTGCAATGCTTCCCAGTCCGGGGTGGCAGCCGAGGCCTTGAGACGGGCTGAGTGAAAGCCGTGATAAAGGTCGAGCAAGTTTTTCTGGATGGTCGGATTGCGCATGGCAACCGCCGCGCCCTGGTTGAATTGCTTTGTTTTTACTTGCATGGGCCTACGACATCGCCTGGTCGAGTATCTGCGCGAGATGCAACGGCTGGACGTTGACGCCTTGCTTCTCCAGCCCCCCACCGATATGCATGAGACAACTGCTGTCGCAAGCGACGACGGACTCCGCGGCACTGGCTTTGATGTTGTTCACCTTGTCGCTAAGCATGGCGCCGGAGATGTCGGAATACTTCACAGCGAAGGTGCCGCCAAAGCCGCAGCACACCTCGGACTGGGGCATCTCGGTGAGCGTGACGTTGGGCAGGGCCTTGAGGAGCTTTCGGGTCTGAGTCGTCGCGCCGAGTTCGCGGCGGAGATGGCATGTTTCGTGGTAGGTGGTGGAGGTTTTTTGTGCCTTAGCTTCGGATGCGATTTCACCTATTTGGCCCACTGCATTGAGTTCGTCGGCCAGGAATTCGGACAGTTCGAAAACTTTGGGGGCCAGATTCGCCGCTCGCTCTGCCCAGAGCGGTTCGTCATGAAACAACTCCTGATAGAACACGCGCACCATACTGGCACACGATCCGGATGGAATCACGACCGGTTTGTCGCCCGTGAACGTCTCGATAAACTTGCGTGCCAGTGGTTTCGCCTCTGACCAGTAGCCGGAGTTGAAGGCTGGCTGGCCACAGCAAGTTTGCTCTGGCGGAAAGTCTAGGTCAACGCCGAGCCGACGCAGCACGCGGACAGTACTCTCCCCCACTTCCGGAGCTATCTGATCGATGATGCAGGTGACAAAGAGCTCGGCGTTGACCTTGCGTTCAGAAGGCGAGGCCATGTACTGCAAACCCTAAAATCCACGCGAGCATGAAGCCGGGGCCCGCCCAAAACAAGGGAGTCTCGGTAGCCCACTGTGCGCGCCCTTGCCAGCGCAGGAACGCCAAGAACAAGCCCAGTCCTATCGCGACAAGCCATACGGAAGCATTATTTACGCCAAGACCCAAACCGATGAAAAAGCCGACCAGAATCCAGGCGAAAAGCATATACATCGGACGGTGTACAAAGGTGCGAAGCATCACTATGCAAGCATACACATGGCGTCCATCTTTGCCAAGTCTTTGGTATCTGTTTAGAAATTGTCTTAAAAATGCACCAAATACACCTTTGTAGCTATTAGTTACTAGACATAAAATCCGCAGAGGTTCGGGCTATATTGTTATGTAGTCCCGCCATCTAACTGACTTGTCTCATTCAGCGATGCCGCCAGTGGCTTAAGGGGGAATCCCGTGGCAGAACCTATAATC
>JAQBWG010000201.1 GCA_027625225.1 Chloroflexota bacterium
GCGAGGGCGGAAGAGGTTCTGGAGAACCTGTCGTCGGGTGTGGAGTTTTCGCGCATCAAGACGGTGATGGAGATGTATTGCCGGGCGCTAGCCGGAGCGACGATGAAGCTGGCGACGACCGACGAGCTGATCGAGAAGAACATCGGCTGGGTGTCGACGGAGTCTGCGTCTACCGAAGGCTCGACGGTGTATCTGCCCACTGTGGTTGACCGGTATAAGAGTAAAGAGGACAACTTTTCGTGGTTCAAGGTGGTTTCGACTCACCAGGTGGGTCACCTTGAATTCGGAAGTTTTATTTTCAAGTTCGATAAGCCTTCGGAGTTGTTCGAGGACTTGCGTCCAAAGTTGGAGCAACTCCGAATCATGGAAGCAGCCAAAGCCAAGTCAGGGGAGGAATCCGCCGGTGAGGCGCCTCAGAAGAAGTGGCTGACGGGTATCCAGCGGTTCTTCGGACTGTTCGCCGACCGGAAACTGGTGCTCGATTTGTATACGGTGGTCGAGGACGGACGGCTGGATACTCGAGTGAAGGCCGAGTATCTGGGAATCAAGAAGGCGTACGAGCGGATACAGAACGATGCGTTGGCCGGCCGGTCGGAGATGCGGGAGATGCCGGCGCGCGAGGCGATGCTGGAGCTGCTTATCAGGCTGAGCCTGCATCAGCTCAAGGCGATACCGGTGCCGAAAGAACACGCGGAGGTTGCCCAGAAGGTGGCACGTATCGGCAGGCGCGTGTTTACGAATCCGACCGCGACGGTGGAGGATGTGGCGGAGGCGACGCTGCGTATCTATGCGTTGATTTCTCCTATCGCGAACGAGGAAGTTCCTCCCGAGAATTGGGACGAGATGGATGTGGACGCGGAAGGTTCGGAGGGGTACTCGGACCCGAGCGAGATGGAGGATTTGCTGGAGCAGGTGGCCTCGGGTGACGATATGCAGTCGCGTCCCGAGGACGAGGAGGCGTATGAGCCTTCGGACGATGTGGATTTCCGGGGCGATTTCAAGCCGGAGCTGACGCAACTGCTGGAGATGCTGCGGAATCAGGGTCAGGACGGGCAGGAGGCAGGCTCGGAAGAGCAACAGATAACCCAGGAAATGATTCAGGAGATGTTGCAGCAAAGCGCCGAGATGGAGGCGGGTGAAGGGGAAGAGGGCGAGAAGCAGCAGGTTGCGGGCCAGTTCGCGGCCAATATGTTGAAAGAGGCAGGGATTAAAGAGCCGCAGTCTCCGGAGTTCGGTCAGGGGCCGTTCGTGCACGTGGACGAAGATGGAGGCGAACTCGACAGCGACGAGCCTCAGACGTTCGTGTACGACGAGTGGGACTTCCGGGCGGACGATTACAAGCCGCGGTGGTGCATCGTTCGGCAGAAGACGATGGCCGAGGGCGACCCGGCGTACTATGCGGCAACGCTGCACGCATACGGGAACCTGGTGATGCAGATACGGCGGCAGTTCGAGATGCTGGTGCCGGAAACGTTCCGCAAGGTCTCACGGCTGCCTGACGGTGAGGACATCGATATCGATGAGGTCATCGAGGCGATGGTAGATATCAAAACAGGCACCAGTCCGAGCGAGAAACTGTACTGGCGCCGGAATAAGGTGCAGCGGGATGTGGCGGTTGTATTCCTGCTGGACACGAGTGCATCCACGGCGGAGGCGATTGACGAGACGCGACGGTCGGTGGACGACTGGGATGCGCCGGACGATCCGGTGGAGTACATGCTCTGGCTGCGCGCACGACGGGGCGAGGGGATGCGGCGGACGTATAAGCGCATCATCGATCTGGAGAAAGAGGCGCTGGTGCTTCTCATTAATGCGTTGGAGGCCATCGGCGATATATATGGCATTTATGGGTTCTCCGGTTATGGGCGGGAGAACGTGGAGTTCTACACAATCAAGGACATCGCAGAGCAGTTCTCGGACCGGGTGAAGAAACGCATCGACAGGATATCTCCGCTGCACGCGACGCGGATGGGACCGGCGATTCGACATGCGACGACGAAGCTGTTGAATCAGGATGCGCGGACGAAGCTGCTGTTCCTCATCAGCGACGGCAGGCCTCAGGATAGGGGGTACAGCCGTGAGGGTGTGGAGAAGGAGTATGCGGTACACGATACGCGGATGGCGCTGGATGAGGCGCGCCGCCAGAATGTGAACGCGTTCTGCCTAACGGTGGATAAGAACGGGCATGACTATTTGAAGACGATGACCCAGGATATGAGTTACGAGGTTCTGGACGATATCTATGCGTTGCCGCAGCGCTTGTTGTACCTGTACAAGCGTCTGACCATGTGACGAAGGACTAGCCGAGCAGCTTCAGCAGGCCGAGTAGTGCCTGGACGACCATCCGCTCTTTCAGCATCATCAAACGATTCGGGTATCGGAGTTCAGCGGTGGTAACTTTGCCGTTGATGTCGTAGCCGATAAAGCAGACCTGTACGGGGTCGTCGCCCTGTTCGTCGCTTGCTATTGCAGTTATCCCGATCCCCACCGATGCACCCAGTTGTTGCCGTGCTGTTCGGGCCATGGCTTCGGCCATACTGGCTGTGGCGATGCCCTGCGGTGTTGTGATGGCACCGAAGTCGTACTTTTGGAGTTGCTGGCCGGTGGGAATAACGATGCCTCCCATAAACCAGTTCGGGGATGTCGGCTTGTCGGCTAGGGTGCTGGCTAAAAGGCCGGCTGTGTGACATTCCATCGTAGCCAAGGAGAGTTCACGGGTTGTCAATTTTTCGGCCAGCAGTGAATTCGGGGTGTGGTCATCTATTCCCCATATCGCGTCTCCGGCGATGTCGCGAATTTGCGTTTCCACTGCATCGAGAAGCTTACGGCTTTCGGGTTCGGTGGATGTCGAAGCGAGCGCACGGAGGTGAATGCCGTCGGCGCGTGAATAGATGCCCATTTTGGGGTTTTCGGTCTCAAACAGCGGGGCGAGCATTTCATTAAGTCCGCCCTCGGAGATGCCGAAGGTCTTCCATGTGCGGGTGGCGATGGCGATGTTGGGATTCCGTTGTTTAAGACGCGGGGCCACTTCGTTCGTCCACATGCGATGGAGTTCACGCGGGGGGCCGGGCATGGCGATGATGATTCTACTGTCGCGTTCGACCCACCAGCCGGGAGCGGTACCGATAGGGTTGGGGATGACGGACGCAGACGGGATGAGTGTTGCTTGCTTGATGTTGTTTTCGGGCATGGGGATGCCATAACTGGCGAATTGGGCTTTGAGATGTTGGAGCAGGTCGTCCTGAACTTGCATCTTTTCGCCGAGTATCCCCGCGATGGTTTCCCTGGTGAGGTCGTCGGAGGTAGGGCCGAGGCCGCCGGTCATGAGCGTGACGTCGGAGCGATTCCAGGCGCGATGCAGGACTTCGGTCATATGAGCGGGGGTGTCGGAGACCTTGGAGCCCCAACGCAGTTCGATGCCCAGCTTAGGAAGTTCGGAAGCTAAATAGGCGGA